>JBGTMK010000930.1:0-10188 GCA_041743605.1 Nostoc sp. | reverse complement strand
CTAAATTTTACTGGAATGGTGTCTATCCCTATATCCAAGAAGGACTGCATTACCTATCACTGACACAGCAGGGAAAACAAATTCTCGCTAATCTCTACTCAAACGTGTTTGTTGTGGAACATGAAAAACAACAGGAAGAACAGCAGAGGCATTTAGAGAAGTTAGCAGTTAAGAGTTAGAAGAGACGCGATTAATCGCGTCTGTACAAGAGTTGGGAGTTGAAAATTATTAATGATGAGTTATGAACTAAGATAAAACTTTAATAACTCATAACTCATAACTTATAACTCCTAACTACTATGGATTGGTGGCGACGACTTAAGAAAAATCCTTTGGCACGATTTGGGGCAATTTTGCTGTTAATTTTTTACATAGCAGTAATTGCAGCTGATTTCGTAGCTCCTTATGACCCTTATGCTTCACAGCCTAATGGTTCACTGCTGCCTCCAACTAAGATCCACTGGGTTTCTCAGTCAGGGGAGTTTATCGGCCCTCATGTTTATCCGACGACTCAGGGAGATACTAATTTAGAAACAGGCGATCGCAAACTCATTGTAGACTTCAAAAATCCATCACCTCTGCGTCTATTTGTCTCCGGGCCAGAATACCGATTGTTGCAGATGAGTTTGCCACTACCCCCGAAGTGGGATGAAGTCACTATCTTTCCTGGTATTCCCTTAAATTGGCATTTATTTGGGACAACAAGTGGCACAAAAGTCAACATATTGGGTACTGATGACCAAGGGCGCGACCAATTCAGCCGCCTCCTGCATGGCGGTCGCATCAGTATGTTTATCGGGATTTTTGGCATTATCATTACCTATCCCCTCGGTTTGCTCATTGGGGGAATTTCTGGCTATTTCGGCGGTGTAACTGATAGCCTGATTATGCGCTTGGCAGAAGTGCTAATGACTTTCCCTAGTATTTATCTTTTGGTGACATTGGGCGCAGTCTTACCAGCGGGTTTAAGTAGTACCCAGCGCTTTTTGCTGATTGTGGTGATTACTTCGGTTATTAGCTGGGCTGGTTTAGCACGAGTTATTCGCGGACAGGTATTATCACTTAAAGAGCGAGAATTTGTCCAAGCAGCGCGGGCAATGGGTGCGAACCCACTTTATATCATCCTCCGCCACGTTTTGCCGCAAACAGCTAGTTATGTAGTTATCTCTGCGACTCTTGCAATTCCCAGCTTTATTGGTGCAGAGGCGATATTGAGTCTCATCGGCTTGGGCATTCAACAACCAGACCCTTCTTGGGGAAATATGCTTTCTCTGGCTAGCAATGCTTCAATTTTGGTATTGCAACCTTGGTTAATCTGGCCGCCGGCTGTGTTGATTATCCTCACAGTGTTGGCATTCAACTTACTCGGTGATGGGCTGAGAGATGCACTTGATCCTCGTAGTTTGAGGAGATAAGCGTTTAGAATAACAAATGCGTACTCCGAAATAACAAATGCGATCGCTCGTACTCTACTGCTGCAAAACCCAACGGCGAAAAAGTTCTACCATAATCCGCCAGTTTCCCTGAATTTCCTCAAGAACATCATGACGCTTCAGAGTATTCAGCGCTTTTTGTAAATCAGCGTCGTTCATACCTGTAGACTGAGCTAAGGTATCCAGACTAAGCCCCTCTGGATAAGGTGCAAGTACTCGTACAATTGTCTGTTGACCCTCAGCACCCCGCGCCGCCTGACCCCAAACTCCATCAAAGTAGTAGCATCCTCGCTTGAAAAACTTAGGGTCATTGATAACTGCTTCCACATCTTCTACTATGAAAACTGGGTCACGCGATCGCCCTTGCTCAAAAACAAAGTCATTGTAGCGGCGCACTAGCTGAAAACCCAGCAGTTGCACTAAATATGGTTGGCCGTGTGTCAAAGCATAAATTTCATCTAAAGCTTCCGGTATGTAGTCGAGGAGGAAGTCTTCATTACCTGGGTTAGCGAGAATTTGGCGAGTAGCTGCACGTTCTTGAAAGCTGACATGGATATTAATTAGGCTTCCAAAGAATGGATGAAAGTAATTTGCTGTCATCTCCTCTAAAGTGTGCAAACCAGCAAAGGCAAAGGCGATTTTAGAACTCATTTGTACCAAACCGCGCAGATAACCCATAAAGTCTGAAGGTATTTTGCCAGCATCAATCAGTTCTTCAATCTTCTCGAACTCGTCTAAGGCAATAATTAGCCCACCTTCTAAATTTGATTCCGCTTGTTTCAAATACCGTTCAAAAGTTCGGTAGGGAAGATTCAGCAAATCACAATCAGCAGGAGGTGGAAGTTGTACAGCTTGAGAGATTTCATCACTAATTGCCATTAACACTTCACCAACACCTTGAGGGCTATCTCCCAAACGAAGTAAATTGACATATGCTAGCTTGATTCCTGACCCTAGACGGTTAGTAGCATTAAGCAAGATAGAGGTTTTGCCCATGCGCCTGTGACCGTAGATAACTACAGACTGAAGTTGATAACCCAGCACCCAAAGTTCTTGTAGTTGCTTGATAACATCTTCTCGCCCAATGAAAAGGTTTCCTTGAACGGGATCGCCAACTATGTAGGGATTAGCCACACGATGATCGATGCGAACTTGCCCTACCTCAGTAGCTACATCCATTAGGGCTACTGACCAATTAATCGCTATTTTTTTGATTAGCTCTCGTTCAAGTTCAGGTAAAATATAATAATTGTCTCGCAAACTTTTAAGTTCTCCAATAGCACGGCTGAGGGCAAAGGCTCTGGCAGAACGAGACGAACTATCCCTAATAACTTTGATATCTTCTGCAACTCGACGCAAACTAGCAATTGCCTTCCAAGTCTCCGGGCGTAACAAACGTTCTATTGGAAAATTTTGTATTTTAAGGGCAGCAATATTATTTAAATTCTTAGCTCTATCAAAGTTAAACAAAGTTCGAGTAAGAATATACATCTCTGACCCATGATTTAGAGAACGTACAGCAGCAAAAGCTTCTGTGGACTCACGAAGATTTTTTTGATGTAAAAACCAAAACCCAGCAGCAGTAGCAGCCGCAGGAGTATCCAATCGATACGATAGAGGAAACAGATAACCACAGAGACAACGAATCAATTCCCAATTGTAAGGAGGTTCGGCCAATTGTGCTACACGATATACTAATTGGTCTAAATCTGTTTCAGCTAAAACTTGATTAAGAGCTTTGATAATAGGTAAAAATTGAAAAGTATAAGAAAAAAGTTTTTTAGCATTTATTGCTCCTTCTTCCCAATTAGAATATAACCAAATTTTCAATTGTTCAGATAGATAGGGAAAAGGTATTGGGGTTACATGGGGAAATTGCTGCCCTCTATTATCGTTAAATAAGTTTTTTTTTCTAAATAAACTTAAAAGCCAGTCATCAGGACGTAAGAATATAAAACATACAATTAATATAGAAGCAATACCTGATAATAAAATAAATAGTGTAGATTTTAATAAACCAAACTCAACTGGAATATTTTGAAAAATGACTAAAAAATTAATTACAATAAATAAAAATATAAACATACTAAGTATAAAAAATGATTCAATATTTCCTACATCTACTAAAATTATAAAAGCTGTCTGAATGGATAAACTTAACCAAGTAAATCGTAATACTGAAAAAAATAAAGTAGTTAATAAACCTGACGATTGTTCTTTTGATGGCAAAACACTAATACTATAGAATAGATTAAAAGTAATACTTAAAATGATAAATAAAGGTAGCCCCCAACTTATCCAGCTTTTTAAAATTTCTACATAATAATTATTTCTATTCGATTCATAACTAAACAGATAAAATAGATACAAGAAGAAATAACCAATAAATATTAAAGAAATACCAGGTAATATATATAAATAATTTAAGGTAAAACCTATTTTTTGTAAAATAAAGACCTGACCTAATGCTAGAATAATCGCTAATATTAAACCCTGTAAAAATAATTTACCAATAATCTTATTAGGCAATAATCCCCAAGCATTCTTCAAATTCAGATTTTCAGGAATAAAAAATCCTTCCGGCAAGTTTTGTGTGTACCAAAGTGTATACCATCGTAAAGCTTGGGGAAAGAAAAATACCCAGTGCAATAGGCGTATATAATCCAAGGGATTCCAAAGTGACAGAGGTCGCCTGAATTTAGGTGCTAAGTCTAAGCGGGGTACAGCGAGGTATTGGGCCATTATTCAGTCTCCTTGTTTACCTGTAAAAAAACCTAATTCCCTAAATTACCTTCCCTTGCAAAGGAGATGTAAGTAAGTGGGCGTAAATAATTAAAGGTTTGTAGTGGGGACTTTAGTCCTCTCTTAAGGGCTAAAGCCCTTACTACAAGCTAATTCAATTTAATTTTACATTACTTAATATAGTTTGATTTATTCTTACCCACTTACTTAAAGCACTATATTTCATTGAAAACCTTCCACATACCGCGAATAAGTTTGATAACACAATTGCATGAGTTTACGAGGATGTCCGCCACTTTCTTGGATGAATTGGATGATTTCTTCTTCTGTAAAACTCACAGAAGTTCTAGCCAAACGGTTGGTAATAAAAGTACGCATAGTAGCTTCATTCCAAGGATGAATGTGTTCTTCTTGGCAAATACCTGCCAACGGAGAAGTATTACCTTGCTCCTGACTATCCTTAAAAAGGTTGTTCAGAGGTTCGGTGGCAGCTAAAATCAGCTTCAATGGAGCATTACTTCCTTCGGCTAAACCGCGCAAATAATCCCTTATATTGCGAGTAAAACCTTCGCCTGTAAGCTTTCCTACATTGTCTAAAGCCAGTAGTATTTTATGATTTCGCAAATTGCGGGTTAACTGATAGTCTTTACTTTCGGGTATACCAATCTCGTAGCACAACTCACTATAAAATTGACTTTCATTATGAAGTAAATTCAAGTCTAAGAAAACTGGCTGACGTTTAACGTTTAGACGAGTTTCTGCTTCTTGGTGAATCATCAATAGCAGCGAGGATTTTCCGATTCCCTCTTCCCCAATTAAAACAACACTACTACCGCTATTTAGTACCTCTAATACTCGTCGGATTTCGCCCTCTCGGTCAAAGAATAGATACTTTTCTTCGACTCTGCCATTAATGGGAATGAAAGGATTATAATTTTGCTGCGATAGAGAATCTAACTGTGATTCATCTCCTTGTACTGGGTTAGTTGGTTCTGCAATTTGCTCTTGGTAAGATAAAGCTTTTTCTAACTGATGTCTATATCGTTCTTTTATTGGATTTTGAAAATTTTTCTTTTTAACTTGTATTCCTAATACTTCTGTTATTTTTGCATATAAAATTATGGCTGCCTCTCTCAAATATTGGTCAGAGTGAGAAGTTTTAGCAGCAATATTTGAATAAGTCTGATTTTCCCATATTCCTAAAAAGAGCTTTTCTTCCAACTCATTTAAAACTTGCTTTCTCTTTTCCGTCAGCAGTCCGTTAATGAATGCTAACGCTTGTTGTGAGTCCATTTGGCATACTTGAATTGACAGAGTAAATTTTAAAATTAGCCGTCAGTGTAATACTTTACCCTACAAACCTACATTTGCCTACTTTCCCTTACAACAATTTAATCACTCAAACTTCCTACTAGCGCCTACCTATAGAGTCTGTGTCTCAAGTGATGATGGTGTTACAGCACAAAAGTTGAGGAGTTTGAGAAATGACAAATTTTAGACAACAGCTTGCACTTGCTCTCATTGCTGCCACCGCCACCATAGCAGCTGCCGGAGTGCCCGCCATAATGGGGCTTGGGAACAAACCTTCTCTAGAGTCACCCTCTGTCACCGCCACTTCTACAACGTGTGATAAAGTTACTGTGGCTAAAGTATGCGTTGATAATCTTACAGTGCAGTTTAATAGCAACGAACCTCAGCAAGTAAAAAATCGCGATCGCATACCTTTAAAAGCTGGAGATACTCTAAAATTATCCAATCTAACCTATTGCATACCATCTAAAGCTCCGGTCAATCGAGTAGAAGTAAAAGTTTTTCTGTTTCCAAATGGAGTTGAGAGTTATAAAAATGGACTTTTCACTCCTAGTAACTTCCCGATTAATGCTGCTTGTCATAATATTGGTAATTTCCAACAAACTTTGACGCTTAAGCCAGGACAGCACCGAGTTAGTATACCTATTATCAAATATGTTGGCAGCAACAGAATTGTAGACAGTATTTTCTACTTTGACTTGGATGTTGGACGGTAATTTAAGTCTTCTATTTAAAAGCGAAAGAGAGTAATAGTTTTATGGCTTATAGTGAATTTAGTTTAGCTAAAGCAAAACAAGAGTTTAGTTTAAGCACATTAGAAAAACGCAATATTTTCGCTGATGTTTCTGAATTAACAGCGAGTAATTTACTTGTAGAAACACTCAATTATAACCTGGATATCGCGTTAGGTAGTAATAGTGAAAAAGCTCGTTCTGAGTTAATTATTGCTCCTATTTTAGTTGATTTACGCCGACAATTACACGAACAAGTTAGTTTATTTTCTGGAGTAGATTTTACTGTCGATAATAGCAAAGGATTAAACGGCACTTGCGATTTTATTATTACTAAATCTCCAGAAATTCTAATTTTGACAGCACCAGTAATTACAGTTGTAGAAGCTAAAAAAGAAAATATTAATGCGGGTTTGGGTCAGTGTGCAGCAGAAATGGTAGCAGCCCAAATTTTTAATGAGCAAGCTGCAAGTGAGATTAAAACAATTTACGGCGCAGTCACAACGGGCAGTATTTGGCAATTCCTCAAACTAGAAGAACAAACATTGACTATTGATTTAAGCGAATATTATCTGAAAGATGTGAACAAAATTCTTGGGATTTTAGCCAGTGGTATTTCTCAAGAAGGTTAACAAAATGTCCAACAGCTTAATATCGAATTCGCGGATCTACATAAGCATTTAAAATATCAATCAAAATGCTGGCGCTGACAACGATCGCACCAAAAAATACTAGAACTCCCTGGACTGTGGGATAATCACGATCTGCGATCGCTTGATACAACCGATTTGCTAACCCAGGCCAAGAAAATGTTACCTCTGTCAAAATCGCCCCACCCAACAGAGACGCAAAGGTTAATCCCAAGACTGTAATTACTGGAATTAGCGCATTTTTTAAAGCGTGGGAGGCTAAAATCTTATTTTCACCAATCCCTCTGGCTCTAGCAGCTTCTACATAATCGGCTTGCAAAGTTTGCTTTAAATTCACCCGCACAATTCGCTCAAAAATTCCACTGAGCAAAATTCCTAGTGTGAGACTCGGTAGAGCCAGATGGTGCAAAGATGTGAAAAACTGGATGAAATTTCCACCGAGTAAGCTATCAATTGTATACAACCCAGTGACAGGAGTCGGCGCCGGCAGATTGGGTGGAAAGCGGTTGGAATTGGGAAACCAACCAAGTTGGACTGAGAAAATCAACTGCAAAAGCATTCCCGCCCAAAACATCGGGAGTGCGTAGGTGATGATCCCAAATAAGCGCCCACCGACATCAAAATATGTCCCAGGACGAGAAGCCGAAAGAGTCCCAACCGCAATTCCAACGATGAGTGCAACCGCCATACTACACACTGCTAACTCCACCGTCGCCGGGAAATATTGCCCAATTATGTCCCAAACATTTTGTCCTCGACTCATTAAAGAAGTTCCCAAGTCAAAGCGCAGTATGCTTCCCAAATAATTGAGGTACTGTAGCCACAGCGGAAGATTTAAACCGAGTTGTTTTCGCAATTCCTCTTTAGCGGCTTCTGGCGCACGTCCACCAAGAATTGCATCTGCGGGATCTCCTGGTGTTGCTCTTAGTAAGAGAAATACAATGGTGATGATTGTTAATAGCTGAAGTGGCGCAAGAAGCAACCGAGAAACAATGTAATACTGTAAAGCTTTAGAACGAGACATAAGCAATTAAAAGTTTAAAATTATAAATGCAGTTTTTGGAAATATCTTAGCTATTAACTAGAAAAATATTGAACATGAAAGACTTTATTTAAGAGTCAAAAGCCAAAAGTCAATAGCTATGACTAATGACCAATGACTAATGACAAATGACAAATGACTAATGACCAATGACTACTTTTTAATTGTGTGATACACCAGAATTTGCGTAGGGTTAAGTTGGACGCTGCTCACACCATTTCGGGCAAATACATAGTCTTTGTTTTGCCATAAGGGAACGTAAGGTACATCAGTTGTTACTTGGGTTTGAATTTCGGTAAAAATTTTCTGACGCGCTTCAGGGTTTTGTTCTTTGCGTTGCTGATCAATCAGTTTATTTATAGCTTCGCTGTAGTAGAACGAACCTTGAGTTTGACTGCCTCCATCTTCGCATCCTTTAGCAACTGAACCTTTGTCACAAGACAAAAACGGCTGGACATAATTATCTGGATCTAAAAAGTCTGGATACCAATCAAGTAAAGCTGCTGGATACAAACCCCTGGAAATGTCTTTAAAAAAGGCAGGCCCTTCTGCTTGGGTAACTTCAAATTGCAGTATTCCATCCATTTTGGTATCCACAAGAGATTTGAGTGTCTGTGCTGCCAAACTACGAGTAGGCGAACTAGAAGGATACCAAATTTGTACTTTTGCGGGATTTTCTTTGGAGAAACCAGCAGTAGTTAATAATTTTTTAGCTTGTTCAAAGTTAGCATCGCCATATTTATCTTTGAATAATGGCACAGAAACATTGAACGTTGTAGGAATCATGCTATAAAGCGGATCTGCTTGACCAAGTAACGCCCGCTGATTTAAAAGTGGACGGTCAATTATTGATGCGATCGCTTGTCTTACCTCTAATTTATCTAAAGGCTGCTGATTCCGATTCAATACCAGATAACTTACTACACTACCTTGAGCTGCGATCGCTTGCCAATCCCCTTTTTTTGCTCCTTCTTCCAAACTGCGATTTTGATCTGGCTGTAGCGACAGATAAGCTATATCGACTGCGCCTGTACGAAAAGCATTAAACAAATTAACCGGACTAGTTTGAATTTGGACGTTAACACCCTTGTTAGCTGGCTTTTCTCCCCAATACTTATCGAAAGCATCAAATCGGATTGAATCAGTACCATACTGCGCTAACTTGTAAGGGCCAGTCCCCACAAAGGTATTCGGCTTGAATTTACCTGCACCGAGTTCGTAAGCTTTTGGTGAAAGCGCACATACCCCAGGAAAAGCCAACAGTGAAGGAAAGGCTGCAAAGGGCTTTTTCAGCTTGATGGTTAACTCATACTCGCCTGTGGGATTTACCGAATCTACTATATCACCCAGTAAGAATGAGGGTTTTCCTTTATTCTGAATAAAGCGGTTGAGCGTAAATGCCATTGCTTGGGCGTTGAAGGGAGTCCCATCGTGAAAAACTACTCCCTGACGTAAGGGAATGGTATAAGTCAAGCCATCTTGAGTAACTTTGGGTAATGCTGTGGCGAGTTGTGGCTCAATTTCCGTGCTTCCTGGTTGGTAAGTGTAGAGGCGATCGCTCATATTAAACACTAAACCCAAGGATGCTAACTCATAGGTATCAGCCGGATCAAGGGTTCTGGGCTTTGCTGTTGTACCTATAGTAATACGACCATCACCTGTAGGGCTATTTACAGAACCCGCTGGTGGCGTAGAAGGATTAGGACGAGGAGCGCAACTAACAACCAAAAATAAACATAGACAGAACAAAGATAGGAATTGTGTAATCCGACCCCACCGTTTCACGGACAAGGAAAACCAGGTCATAGCAATAATATATTTGATATCAGCGGTCAGCAATCTTACTACATTTATGACTATTTTGTGGGATTTTTACAATTAATTACAGCAATATTTACAGCTAAGTATATACTTAGGAATAAAAATAACTGGCAACCTAGGGATGAAAGAATTTGCTCTATTATAACGACTCCGTAAGCATCTAAATTAAAATTTTGTAAGTCTATATGCTACTTTGCGATGTCTACGACGGGCTACGCCTACGCACTATTTTGTTACAAAAAATCATTGGCAAAAATACAGAGTTTGACATTTGTTAAATACTGAAAAATTTTTATTTAATTAAGATTTTAAACATCTAGGACTTACGCATTGACAGAAAATACCAAATATGGATTCTTTGAAAAAGCACGTCTGTCGTAGGGGTAAAGCACATTGCTCATTGGTGTCAACTTAAGCTAGAAATGGCTTCTCGCTTGGCTTGAGTACCCGTCGGAAAC
>JBGTMK010000929.1:0-9549 GCA_041743605.1 Nostoc sp. | reverse complement strand
GGGGCAATTCATGAATCATTGGTGTCAACTTAAGCTAGAAATGGCTTCTCGCTTGGCTTGAGTACCCGTCGGAAACTGAAGTTCCCGCCTAAAGAAGAAAGTCTACTGAAGTAGACTCAAGATTTTTGGGAATATTTAGTAATATGAAGATAACTTCGGCTATGAGCCAGGAATTTCAATTCCTGGTGGACGTGCAGTTTCACGTTAAGTTGACACCAATGTTCATGAATTTCCCCTACTTGAGCAACTTGTTAAAGGTAGGCAAACTTCCGTTGTGCTGTACTAGTACCGCTGCGCGTAATTCGTAATTCGTAATTCGTAATTCGTAATTAATTGTTTGCAAGGGTTTCAGACGTTTAAGATGGGTGGCTTATTTACGCCGTGCGGTACTAGTCGGTTTTTATCCTATAAAAAGATACTAATACCAGGTCTATAGGCATCAAAGTATGGAATCCCTAACCTCTCGTATGCACGCCGTACAGTCACCGATTATTCCTGTGGTTGGGGAAATGATTAAAAATTCTCCTGGAACAATCTCTCTGGGACAAGGTGTAGTTTCTTACAGCCCACCACCTGAAACCAGAGAATTTTTGCCCAAATTTCTGGAGGAGCCAACTAATAATCTATACAAATCAGTTGAGGGAATTCCCCAATTACTGACAGCACTTGCAGAAAAATTGCAAGCCTTCAACGGCATTGAAATCAATGGGGAAAACTCCATCGTCGTGACAGCAGGGAGCAATATGGGATTTATGAATGCCATTCTTGCTATTACTAATCCAGGCGATGAAATTATTTTGAATACTCCTTATTATTTCAACCACGAAATGGCGATCGCAATGGCTGGTTGTCATCCAGTATTAGTAGCGACGGATGAAAATTACCAACTGCGTCCAGATGCGATCGCAAAAGCAATCACTCCCAAAACACGGGCTGTAGTCACAATTTCACCGAATAATCCGACTGGAGTTGTCTATTCTGAAGCAGCATTGCACCAAGTAAATCAAATTTGTGGCGATCGTAGTATTTACCACATCAGCGATGAAGCATATGAATACTTTACCTATAACGGGGTAAAACACATTTCACCTGGTGCATTTGATAATAGTAGCGAGTACACCATTTCTCTCTATAGCCTTTCCAAAGCATACGGTTTTGCCAGTTGGCGCATTGGCTACATGGTGATTCCCAAACACTTACTTGTCGCCATCAAAAAAGTCCAGGATACAATTTTGATTTGTCCACCAGTCATTTCTCAATATGCAGCTTTAGGAGCATTGCAGGCAAAAGACGAGTATTTGCAGAGTAATATAGGAGCGCTTGCTCAAGTACGCCAACTAGTATTAGACTCCCTTAACCCCCTCCAAGGCTTATGTAGTATTATCCCCGCCAATGGCGCTTTCTATTTTTTCCTCAAAGTTCATACCCAAATGGATGCTTTTGAATTAGTTAAAAAACTGATCCAAGAACATAAAGTAGCAGTCATTCCAGGTACAACCTTTGGCATGGATAATGGATGCTATCTACGCGTTGCTTATGGGGCGCTGCAAAAAGAGACGGCAAAAGAAGGTATAGAAAGATTAGTGCAAGGTTTGGAAACTATAGTTAGGAATTAAAAGTCATTCAATTTTGGATTTTATACCAATTTGAAAAAAGAATGCGACAAATAGACCATTTCCCGGATTTCTCACCACACCTCTTATAGCCTGTGCAAGTGCCGGGGAGAAGTAATAAGTAATGAGTAAGAAGTAAGAAGTAAGAAGTTTTTACTGGTATTAGATTTTTTCTTCAAAAATCCAAGTTGCGCTGGAAGCGCACCAAAGGCGCGACCCAAAATCTAAAATTGGCAGAGTTAGAAGTTGATATTGTTGATATTAAATTGATGAGTGCGTTAGGCTGTGTTAGCGTACCTCGTCTGTAATCTAAAATATAAAATTCTATAGATGCCAATTATTAATAAGTTAATTGAAATTGAAACTGAGCCAAAAATAAATATTCATAATATCACTCCACAAATCCAAGATTTTATTGCCTCAACATCAATTAAAAATGGACAAGCCTTAGTATTTTCTCGACACACAACGACAGCATTAGCTATCAACGAACATGAAGTCCGGTTGTTAGAAGATATAAAAGTGTTCTTGCAAAAATTAGCACCTGAATCAGACAGCTATTTGCATAATGATTTGCATTTAAGAGACGTCCCGGAAGATGAGCCGATTAATGCTCACTCTCATTTAATGGCAATGATGCTGACCACTAGTGAGATAATTCCCATTGTGGATGGTAAATTAGCTTTGGGAACTTGGCAATCTGTGTTGTTTTTTGAGTTGGATGGCCCGCGCAAAAGAACAGTATTTGTCCAAATTTCTGGAGACTAATGCAACTTCACACCTGCAATACTCTCAGAAAAACCCAAATTTGAGAGATTTGGGAACACGATCAACAAGTTTACCAGTTGAATTTACTTACAGTAATTAAAAACCTGAAAGAATGTTTTCAAGCATAACCTTCCTTTCCAGAAACCAGGACTTTCATTGTGTCAAAGGCAGACGAAGTTATACCAATTTGGGATTTTAGATTAAACGTCTTTACCAAAAGTCTGTTCCAGTAATGTCCAATATACTATCTATCTCAATTTGGTATTAGTTATGAAAAATAACGATAATTTTTTCTTGCGTAATACTTGGTACTATGCTTTGCCTAGTTATCAAATCAAGCCAGGTATGATGATCAGCCGCATTTTCTTGGGAGAACCGGTGCTGTTAATCCGCACTCAGGATGGTAAAGTCTCTGCTATGCGGGACATTTGTCCCCATCGTGGTGTGCCCTTGAGCTGTGGTAGGTTCGATGGGCAGGAAGTGGAATGCTGTTACCACGGTTGGCGCTTTAACTCTGCTGGGTGCTGTACCGTGATCCCTTCTCTTGTCGAAGAACAGCAGATGAATTTGAGTCGCTTCGATGTTCAGTCTTATGAAGTTCGTGAAGCCCAAGGGAATATTTGGATATATATAGCTGATCCAGATAACCCTCAACTTGCTTCTGAGATGGAGATTCCAGTAATTCCTGGATTTGATGAGCAATGCGGTTGGGGTGCGCCAATGCCACAGTTTGTAGAGATAATGAAATTCCCCTGTTTTGTAGATCATGCAGTGGTAGGCTTGATGGATCCTGCTCATTCACCCTATGTTCATCGCGCTTGGTGGTGGCGAAATGAGCAATTGCATGAGGAAGTAAAGCAATTTGATGCTTCGCCTTACGGCTTTACGATGCGACGACACCGATTACCCGCGAATGGAGGTCGATTATACTGGCTGATTGGCGGTGGTGTACCGGAAACGGAGATTTCTTTTCGTTTACCTGGAGTCAGAATAGAAGAAACCACTATTGGCAAGCATCGAGTCGTTAATTTAACGGCAGTTACACCCATTTCAGAGACAGAAACTGAGGTAACTTTTGCTCTTTACTGGACACTTCCTTGGGTAGGATTTTTCAAACCACTGATGCATATACTAGCGCGGACTTTCCTTGACCAAGACCGAACGGTTGTGGAAAAGCAGCAGATTGGTCTGAAATATAATCCTGTGTTACGGCTGATTAAAGATTCAGATATGCAAACGCAGTGGTATTACCAGTTAAAGCGGGAGTATGCTCAGTCTGTTGCTGAAAAACGAGAATTTGTGAACCCTGTTAAGGGTCAGGTACTCCGTTGGCGTGCTTAAATTACTCCAAACTAAATTCTGCAAATTCTCTTTGTCCAAATAGCATATTTCGGTCTAAGGCTGACAATATTTTATTATTGGTGCGATTGCTATTCAAGCAGCGACTAACTAACTGTGCGACATCTGCACGATTGATGCTACCAATAATGTGCGGATCTTCAGTTAAAACGCCATTACCTGTTGCTGGTTCTGACTTAAGTCCACCAGGACGGATGATTGTATAGGTAAGTCCACTTGCAATTAAGTGTTGTTCAGCTTTGTCTTTCTCAACTAAAACTGTTCCCAAGGCTGCTAATACTTGAGGAGACAGAGCCACAACACTATTGCCGACACCAATGGAAGATATGAGAATAAACTTTTCCGCCCCAGCTTTAACTGCTGCATCGATCAGATTTCTATTACCGGGGTAATCTGCTCTTTCTCCGTCTGTTGGTAAACCGCCAATTGTACTGATAACGGTGTGAATAGGTTCATCTGTCAAGATTGCGCGTTCTACATCCTCAACATTTAAGGCATCTCCCAAGACTACCTCAATACCGATTTTTTCTAGTTCACTAGCAACTGCTGCTGTTCTCAGGAATGCTTTTACCTTTAGCTGTTGCGCCCTCAAGTATTGGGCAACTTCTCGACCAACACCACGACTTGCTCCAGCCAGAAAAATATAAGATGCATTTGTCATAATCAACTTAACTACTTACGCTCAAAGGATTTTATCAGAGGATTGGCAGTACTTAATAATTGCTCAAGCATATGAGGTGGTAGTGTTTCCAGGACTTACACCGTAGCGATCGCAAATAACTGGGTAACTGTAATTACAAATACATGAGGATAGCAATTATACTTAACCCAATTGTAGGAAGTATTTTAACAAGTAATTGTGTCAATCTAGCAAATAATTTTTCGATGGATTTACTTATGTCTAAAAAATCTCAAACAAATCTAGAACAATACCAAGATGTCAGATTATCTGCCACCACAAGAATTTGGGTAATTACAGTAGCCATTCTCGGAGTTTGCGTCCCACTGTCAGCCGTTACCAGAAGTGGTGCTATTCTTCCTTTAGTTGCTATTGGTGGCGCAGCTGTTGGAACAGTTGCTGTTTGGCGTTCTGATGAGCAAAAATCAAAAACTAACTATTTGCAACAGCAGCAAATAGAACTGCTAGAGCGGAGATTAGCGAATTTAGAAACAATTGTTAGCAGTGATGACTTGAACTTGCAAATGAAAATTAAACAGATCGAAGCAAGGGATACTCTTGGCGACTCCTCTGATCTCAGTACTATACCCAGACAACCAAAACGCAAAGGTTGAAATAATTCGTAGTTCGTAATGACGCTCTCTACGAGAAGCTGCGGTAGCTTGCTTCTCTGTAAGAGTACGCAGACTCGCTACCGTGATTACGAATGACGAATTCCGTCTTGCGGTACTAGGTTATGTTTGTGTAGGTATTTGTTGACTTAACGTTACTATAATCGTTTAAATTCGTCTTTGATTCAACTTTTCTTTGCAGCTAGAAGTGTTTCTCTAGAAACAGTATCTCCTTCTCCATCTCCGTTAGAATTAACAGACATCATCTAGTTCTATATACCTCAACTGCATCAGTTCACGAAATGTCTAAGTGTTATCCATCGATCTCTTTACCGAAAAGATCTCTCAATGGCTGTGTTTTATTAGACTACTAAGATTACTGGATTTCTAATTAACCAAGGATATAAACTTGAGTAATTGCATTGGTATAGCTTACCGTAGGTATGCAATAGTTTGCCACAGGAATGCAGATGGATTGGATTAGCTTACTCAAAGCTCAACAAACTGACTTCCTTCAACGTGTGAAAAAACCTAAAACTTATGACTTATCTTTGCTAGAAAGTCAAGTTAAAGGTTGTCACACTGAAATTATCGCCTTTTGGGGTGAGCCATTGGCTAGACTCCAAGAACTTTCTCGCCAACAAGCGGAAGTTCTAGCCAAAAATCCGCCGCCGACACCGCCTGAATATCCTGAGCCTCCCGACTGGACGATACCTTTTCCCAAATACTTCCAGGGACAAGCAGAAGATTATCTTTTACGGGAGCATATTGTTGACCGGATAATAACTGAACGCTTGGGCAAATTAGTAAAAAAGGTGTCACAAGATACTTTGCAAAACATGATTTTAGATGATGAAGGAAATTTGTGTGGCGAAAGCAAATTTTCTTATATACTCAGGGATCATCCTCAGCTAAGTGTTCAGGTTTATGTTGCTGATGGAGAAAGTTTTAATGGTATTAAGAAAGACAAAATTAGGTGGTCGGTAACTCAAGAGGATTTGAAAAATCACCAAGTATTAATTTTTCTATGTTTGTTTTATCCATCTACAGGTAATTTAGGTTACGAGAAGCAAAGTATAATAACAGGCTTTTTACCGACAAATCAACTTGAATGTACTGAACCAAAACTGTATATAAGTCCGAGTAACTTGTTGTATGCAGGGGGGCTGAGTTGGTATTTAGAATCACTTATGGGTAAAAAAGACACGTCGCCAGTAATTAATGAGAGGCCGATCGCAGATGCAATACAGACTTTACCATCAGAGCATTGCCTCAAGGGTGTAGTAGGTGATTGGGAATGTTGGCAGACTTTGCAAGGGCACAACAGAGGCATTAATTGCCTAGCTTTCAGTTATGGGTGTAATAATGGCAAAGCCTTACCCATATTGGCAAGTGGTAGTCGTGGAGAGACGAAACTCTGGGATTTAAGTAAGGGTGAATTAATAGATACCTTATCAGAGTATCCTTGGGTAATATCTGGGCTGGTGGATGAAGTGAATTCTCTGGCTTTTAGTTCTGATGGACAGACTTTAGTGAGTTGTGGTGCAGACTCGACGATTAAGCTTTGGCACGTAGGCGCTTTAGACTTGATAGATATTTTGCACAAACATAATGGGGTAGTGCGGTGTGCTGCCTTTACCCCAGATGGCAGAATGTTAGCGACAGGCGGAGATGACAGGAAAGTTCTGTTTTGGGATTTGATGCAACGTCAGGTAGCGATCGCACTTTCTTTAGATGATACCGCTGCTCATTCGCTAGTTTTGAGCCGAGATGGAGAAACTCTGGTGACAGGTAGCTATCGCAAAATCAAAGTCTGGCACACCTCGCCCCAAATGGGGATCAAAAGTTTAAAGGACGCAGAACCCATACATACCCTCATGGGTCATTCTCACATCGTTCGTTCCTTGGCCATTAGTGCAGATGGTAAAATTCTGGTCAGCGGTAGCTGGGATCAAACTATTAAAATTTGGCATTTGGAGACTGGAGAATTACTTCATACCCTTAAAGGACATAGAGATAGAGTATATGCGATCGCTTTAAGTCCTGATGGAGAAATTATCGCCAGCGGTAGTGCTGATAAAACCATCAAATTGTGGCATCTACAAACCGGGGAATTGCTCGGTACGTTTACAGGTCATGGGAATATAGTCACAGCATTAGCCTTCACAGCTTCCGGCGAAATGTTGGTTAGCGGCAGTTTGGATAAGACAATTAAAATTTGGCAACGGAGTTAAGTTCAATGTCAGTGCTTCAAAAGCTTTACGATCTGTCCCTTTCCTTGTACTGAAGTCAGGTTATATTACTCCTCAGTTATCAACTTTCTTTCTTCCGGGAGTAAGGTAGTTTCATTTTCAGGGCGTTTGCTATCTAAAGATTTGGCTTGAGTTGCATACGGCTTGAGAATGAAACTGACGCCAATTGTCCAACCTAATGCAACCATCCAACCCGCGAGAATATCACTAGGAAAGTGAACCCCCAGATAGAGACGACACCATGCAATAGCTATTACATATAAGCTGCCGAATATGAGAACCAACCAGCGCCAAGAGCTAGCCCAAGTTAAAAATAGCAAAATTGCTACCAGGGTTATACTTGTCATCGCATGAGCGCTGGGAAATGCAAAACTAGACTCAGGCGCGATGGACTGCCACAATTGTGGACGCACTCGATGCATTAATTCCTTTGCTATGCGGTTGATGATGATGCTTCCTGCGGAGGCGGTGAGTAAATAAGCTAGCGATCGCCAGCGTTTTTGGAGTAGCAATATTAGTGCGATCGCACCCAAAATCAGCATCGCCGTCCAAGGCAACCCAAATACGGCCAACGCTACTGCTAAAATATCTAACTGTGAGTTTGTTGTAGAATGAACTGCTAGAAGAATAGGCACATCCCACGGTAAGCCCGCTTGATTCTCCCATACTTTCACTGTCAGGATTTCAAAGACCTGTAAAGGTAAATATACTCCGATCAAGAGGAGTAGGAGCGATCGCCAACGAGCAATCAACAGGCTTTTGAGAAAAGCAACAGGCGACTTACTCTCCTGATTGACTGTTTTCACTTTTTCCATATCTAAGTTAAAAAGATAAATTAACAATTTCACTGATTACAAGCTACTGGAATCTTGAGACGTTCCACAATGTTTACAGTATGACAAATGTTTATAAGTAAGATTATGACAGTTTTGGCACTCAATATACTGATAATAACCACAGTGCGGACAGTAAGTATCAAGATGTCGAATCTTCTTGGCACAATTTACACAGCGTGATTTTTGAACTCTGCTAGCTGCTTGAACTTTGGCATTAAAGACAAATTTTTGAAAAAACTGAATAATTCCAAAACCAATAATTGGAATTAGTAAGATATAAATATAATTGATCAGGAAAAGTAAACCACCAAAAATAGTGCCGATTATATCAAATAAAAATTTAAATATTACGCCTACTTGGAGAAATTCAAATATTTTAACGATTAGTGGGATAAAAAAGATAACTAGCAAATGCCAGGTAATTAGCGAGACTAGTCCATATCCTCTTCCTTGAGCAAATTTATGAACTGATAAGGCAATGATAATCAGTGGTAAAAGAAAGAGAGACTGAAAAGCAAGCTGGATACTTGGATACCAAAATGATGCTTGCTGATAGCCTTTGTCAACTTCCTGGAATTGATTGTCATCTTTAAGAAAGGCTAGAAAACTAACGCTTTCCGCTTTCGCAAGTAGTTCGTTTTTAAGAAGAGAATTTTCTTGTTTAAGAGTAGAAATTTGGCGATTATTTTGCTCTAATGTCTGTTTAGCTTTTTCAGCACTGACTTGATTAATTGATTGTTCACGACCCTGACCTGCAATTTTTTCTAAAAGCGTTGAGTCATATTGGGATTTAATCGTGCTATTAGCTTGTTCAAGGGTACTAATTTTTGCTTGTCTCTGATCAATAGTTTTGATAATTTGCCGCTTTTCAGGATTGTTAATCTTATCTTTGTAGTCAGCATATTGTAAGCAGGTTTGAGAAACCTTACCCAGATGTCCTGCTTCGGCTTGTTGATAGTTTTGCTGAAAACTGAGTTGATTGTTCGTGTTCAATGACAATCTAACAATTTCATAGTCTTTATCTTGAGTGGTTTTTGTCCGATAATTTTGCCACTCTGAATAACATGGATAAGCCTCAGTCGGACTGATATGCCATCTGCTAATATCATCGAGTCCCGTAAAAACATTAATCAAGATAAAAATATCAATTATAATAATCACAATCAAACTCACTTTATTCAGTGGTTGGTTGTTTATTGTTCTTGATTTACTAAAAAATTCACTTAAAATTCGGCGAATTCTGGCAAACATATTGTCTTTTAAAGAAATTTAAATTCAATCCGAATCAATTTTATCTGATAAGTAGTGAGTAACTAGGCAAAAATGCATTTTACTCATCTGAAGATTTGTTAATTGCTGATTATAAAAAAGTTCCCCAACTCCTCACAAAAGTAGGGTAACTAATGAGTGTAAGTAAGTTGGTGAGAAAAA
>JBGTMK010000928.1:0-6504 GCA_041743605.1 Nostoc sp. | reverse complement strand
AATAAAATTAGCTAATTGAGTAAAATTATTCAGAATGACGATAGTAGAATAAATGGCTTTTAAAAGTTTATGAGGTAGTGGTTGAGTTAAAGCCATTTCCTGCAAGATGGTAACAACTTTATATTTCTCTCCTCTACCAGTTTGGTATTGAGGAGTAGTAAGTAAAATAACATCTACTCCTAAATCAACTAAAGCATTAGCTTGTTCATGGGCATAATCAGCAATACCACCATAACTAGCTGGCGAGTAGTAGAGAAGTTTCATCAGAGAACCGTTTTTAGTTTGAGGCTACGAAGTCTTTGTCTGCATTCTTGGCAATGCTTCAATCCAGACAAAAATCCTTCCCAATACCCGACTACACCCCAAAATTTAGTCAGGTATTCAAATACCAAAATTCGCAACCATATACCTGAGTCTTCGTATGCTTTAAAACGCCATATAGTTGCTACTAATCGCAGTAATCTTAGTCCCACACTCACTAGAAAACCGATCAAGAAAAGTGACCCTATCCAAGTTGGAAAAGCAAAAAGAAAACAGACTAAACCAACGAACAATAGTAAAGGTTCTAGTAACAGCCTTCCACCTACCATCAGTCCATAATCTAACCAAATACCTGCCTCTCCACCACCACGAAAGTTACGGCGAGCTTCTTTACAAAAAGATTTCAATGTTACAGGACGCTCCCAGTAACAACGTGGGATGGGGGCAGCAGTCACACGATTTGTTGTTTGATGTAACAGGAGAGCAAATACCATGTCATCCCCTGCCAAGGTTAAATCTTCTGGATATCCACCTATTTTTTCCCATAAAGACTTGCGATAGGCAATTGAGCGTGAAGAAGCATGAGAGGTGGGATTGGCAATAAATTTTAGTCCCTTAAGTAAAGTATATTCAGACCTTGCCCAATTACTTTTTAGGTCTTCATGACGAACTTGCCAACTGCCCATTACTGCTTCTAGTTGCCTATCTGTAAATAGGGGTTTAGCTAAGTCTTCCAACCACTGAGTTTCCCAAGTACAACCAATGTCTGTAGAAACAATTATGTCGTGTTTTGCTTGAGCGATCGCTAAATTTCGACCGCGAGCGACATTACAACCAATATCTTGAATTACACGCAGTGAGTAAGGTTGATTGGGTTTATAGTTTTGCAAGAATTCCCAAGTACCGTCTTTTGATCCACCATCGACAATCACAATTTCGTCAGGTAGATAAGTTTGTGCTTCCATTTGATTAAAGAAAGCAGCACATCCTTCCCGGTCATTTAATACAGTAGTGACGAGTGTAAACATTAGTTTAACTGGTGACATACCTCTACCCATAGCTTCATATTACCAGCCACATTTTTGAAATAATTTTTTAAGGAATCATCCCAGAGAAATCCTTCCTGCTTTGCTGACCATTCTTCAATTCGCTCTGCCAATTCAACTGTTGCATCACTATAGTTTTGAGAAGGAGACAATGAACTTTCTAGTAAAGGCAACATATCATCAATGACGACCATACCTGCTAACTCATTCCAAAGGTCTTTGTAGAGGTTATGAGGAGAGCGGCGATGCTCAACAACGGGTGAGCCAACTTTGATACTATGCCCAACTGCTTGGGCACACTTTTGCACAAAAAAACCACTAAATATATCACCAAAACGGTCTAGCTTCATTCCCCCAACTGGATGACCCATTTTGACATAATAGTAAGCTGGGATAGCATCTCGAATAATTCCAGTGTTTTGGGTATTAATGGGCATCAAAGTATTTGGAGCCAGTAAATAATCACTGGTAAATTTTTCTTTAGCAATACAGCGAGTTACCAATCTAGTTGCAGCGTCAACATCTGGATCGCCAGACCAAAGACCTGCATTGATAGCAACAATTCCCGTAGAAATTTCGGCATTAATTTGGGAACAGGCAAGCTGACGACGTTGATAAGGAAAACCTCTGGCATAAACTGTTTCTCCACTTCCTAAAGAAGGACATTGAACCTCCATCATGGAACATAAATTGAACCAGTTGTTATGCCCTACTGCTGTCAGTAGAGAAACTTCTTGACCAACCGCAGAATGTCCTGATAAAAAAGACCAATCCTTTAGGGGATAATTATCGTCATCAATGGCAATAATTGTATGACAGCGATCGCGATAAGCCATCAGAAACCCTACATTGCGTCGGTTGTCAGTCTTCCAAGGAATTTCCGCAGCAAGTTTCGGGAAAGGCTTGAGAAACTCATTTTGCTCCTCAGGGCCTAAGTAATACCAAGGTAGCCCCTGCTTTGTGTACTTCTCCACTTGCTCTCTGCAACTAGTTGGAGTTGATAAATCACCCACTACGTAGAAATTGACTTTATCTAGAACTCCATTGGTGAGTAAGTGATCATAATATTCATTGATGAATTCACCGCCATAAATAGTAGTTACGACAATACCAAATTTCATAAAAGCTTTCCAAAAAATAGGTGGTTACTTTTGTTACCGTTAAGTAGATTGCCAGAAAATATTCTTCACGGCAAAAATACTCTCCTTGCAATTTTTTTAAATCTAATCTATTAGAGATTGATCATTGATCTTTGTTAGCTAAGTACAGATTCATAACCCATATCCCGAATAAGTTGATACTGAAATTCAGTAGGATAGGAAGTTTGATATGGATATAAATACCGCGAACCAGTTACTCTGCCACGTAAACCAGCCTCAATACGCCTATAGAAATTGAGTGTTCCATATACTGTTTTTCTGAGTGGAGAGTAATGAAGACGCTTTTTTTTAGCTATATCCTCAGAAATATCTGGAACATTGCTCAAATATTTTAAAGATTGATACATTCCAGCTTCAAATATCAGCTTAGTAAGCGGGTCAATTTGGAGATAACTTTCTTTTAATTGAGCTTCGATGATACTTAAAAAATTATTCCAATCTACAATTCTATGATTTTGGCTTGTACCACTAGCAGTAATTTGACCCATTGAATGAAGGCGATAAAGCACAAGACAGTCAGGAACAAATTCAAGTTTGGCCTTGTGTAATAGCAAACGAAACAGAAACTCAGAATCTTCTGAAGGCATTAAGTCAGTTCTGTAAGCACCAACTCGCTTAATAAATGAATGTCTCAGCATACAGGCTTGAAAAACAATATTCCAAGTTTGTAAAAACCAGATGATAGGGTTTTTGCTCAAGGGTAATTGTCTCTGTTGTAAGACATGATTTTCAAAACGAATCTGTTGATGGTCTATATAAACTTTAGCCCAAGGACTGTAAGCTATATCAGCACTAGATGCTTCCAATGCCTTAACTTGACACTCAATTTTATTCAAAGAACACAGATCGTCACTATCAAAAAATTGTATATAATCTCCAGTTGCAACCTTTAATCCTGCATTCCGAGCTGCTCCTGGCCCTTGATTGGTTTGGCAAATTAAAGTTATTTTGGAACCAAAAGAGCGAATAACTTCTACTGAATTATCTGTTGAACCGTCATCCACAACAATAATTTCTGTTGGTTTTAGTGTTTGGGACAACATATTCTCAAGTGTTATTCCAATCAAATCAGCTCGATTGTAGTTAGGAATTATCACCGAGACTTTAGACATATTGATTTCTAAATAGATTAATTACCACTAGTTCCTGCATAAATTTCTTGAATAGCTCGATTTTCACCTTTTCTTGAAGCATGATAAAAGCGGCGAGCTTTACCACTCATTCGCCAACTAGCATAGTATTGTAATAGCTTTTTTCGCCAAGAAATCCGGCTCGGCATTTGACCTCGAAAATACTTCAACATAATTATCGAGTAATTTATCCCTTCCATTAACCTTAATAGATAATCTTCTTGGAGACGAAAGCCTGGAATTAAATGAGTCACCTTTAAAGACGTAAACTGTCCTATACCTAAACCAATATCACAGGCTGTAAACGCTAAGTCGATATCTCCACCGGAGGTGAGTACTTTACCCTTGCGATCCATACCTGCTCGTTTAGGTTGGTCGCGCAATAACTTGGCATACTTTTGAGCAACTATCTTACGTACACATAAACCGGCTCCATAGGGAACTATTTCATATTGATGTGATAAGTTTGACCATCGATCTCGATCAAATTCCTGAATAGCTAACAGTGGCCAATAAGGCTTTGTCCATTCTGGAGGTGGTTCTTCAAAGTATGGTATGATTTGTCCTCCCCATGCTCCCAGAATTGACCAGTCTTTTCTAATCTGGAATGTATTTTCCAAAAAATCTGTGTCTAAAATATTATCATCATCCACAAATACTAAGGTTTCACCTATTGATTCCTTAATACCTCGTAGTCGAGCATGGGTTAAACCCAATTGTTCTTCTCGAATGTGGCGAGCTTGAGAATGCCAGCTTAAGTCAATTTCTGAAGAAAGTAATTTTTGACTAGCGTTATCAATTAGCAATAATTCCCATTGTTCTAGTGGAAGAGTTTGAGCTTTTAGTGCCGCTAGCACTTTGCTAAGATAATCAGGTCTGGGATTATGGGTGCAAATAATAACACTAATTACTGGGTTCATAATATATATATATTGTATCAGATATTGCAATTTTAAGTTAGACCAAAAACTTTTAGTATCTATATTTTCACAGTTGAAATTATTATTCAATATGATTTTTTTAAAACATAATTTAGTTTGAATTGCTGGATTTTATCTAGGGTTTTTAAAAACATTAATTTTGTAATTAATTTTAGTATAGGTAAAATTATCTTAAAGGACAATCTACACATTAAAGCTTCTTTCATCTGATTTATAGCTCCAAATGTATCACCTTTAGCTGCGAATTGATATGCACAATCAAGTGCGAAAAACGCATAATAATTTAATGATTGTTGTGTAATTTGATTGGCACATTGTTTGGGTAAATATTCTTGTACCATCTCAGATGCTTTACGGAAGTCTTGAATATTTTTACCAGTACGTAGAGATTCTCCCGTTAAAGAAGTAGAACTTCTACGGTATAAAGCTAGTGGCTCAACTTCGTACCACACTGGATAGTGTGCAGCAATACGAATCCACATTTCCCAGTCTTCACACCAGCAGGAAAAGCGACGATCAAACCCGCCAAGCTGTTCATATACATTACGCCGCACAACAATAGACGGTGTTTGAATACGCTGCTGTATAGCAATTTGTTCTAACCAATTGCTTAAAACGTTACTTTTGGGCTGTTCTAACGGAGAAATCAATTGCCAATTGCTATTTTCATCGATAAAGATATGGCGGCAAAAAGCAGCACCAATATTCAGATTTTCCTCAAAAGCTCGTTGCATTTTGTCATAAAAGCCATCTCTGACACAATCATCACCGTGCAGTAGATGAATCAATTTTCCACGCGATCGCTGTAAGCAAGCTTCAAAATTTCTGATGTAGCCAACGTTCTCTGATTGGCGATAGAAACTAACACGACCACGACCCAATTCTTCAACAACCGCTTGCGGATCATCTTTAGTAGAGCAATCGTCAATCACCTCTATCTGCATGATATCTGCTCCGGGATCTTGCGCCAATACACTAGTCAGTGTTTCACGCAGATAATTGGCACAATTATAGGTAGGTATCATTACAGACCACAAAGGTTGTGGTGTTTCATTGGAAACAGGCAAAATAGTAGCTCGATAAGGATGTTGCTCACTCATGGAAATTACTTTATAACTGTTTGAGAATGATTTAATAAAATCCCAATGCCAGATGCAACTGACCATTGAGGTTTAAAATTTAACAATGAAAATATTCTTGATATATCAGCTTGGGAATGTTTAATATCTCCAGGTTGGGAATTTTTAAAATGAATTTCTGAGTTCCATTGAGGAAAATAAGTTTTTAAGTTATTAACCAATTCCAGCAAGGTAGTTTCTTGACCAGTACCAACATTACAAGTTATACAAGAACCAGGATAAAGGGGAGTAGTTAGAGCTTTTGTAAAAGCAGTTGCTACATCTTGAACAAAAATAAAATCTCTTGTCTGTCTACCATCTCCGTAAATAGTAATGGGTAGACCTTTCTGTATAGCCTTAGTAAAGATAGAAATCACGCCAGAATATGGTGAGTTTAGGTCTTGACGAGGCCCAAATACATTGAATAGCCGTAGTGCAATAAAGGATATATTTGATTTTTGAGCGAATAAATTTGCGTATTGTTCACTTACCAGCTTTTGTAATCCGTAAGGAGAAATCGGGTTTGTTAGTTGTTCTTCAGAAATGGGTAAATAGGCTTTATCCCCATACACCGCTGCTGAACTTGCAAATACAAGTCTAGGGATATTTAAAGTTTGGCAAAGCATTAAAACAGAAATCATCGCCGAAAGGTTATTATGATGAGATTCTAATGGTTCATCCCAAGATTGAGTTACTGATGGAGTCGCTGCTAGATGAGCTATTCCATCAATGGTCTGAGGAAAATCCTTTGGCTGACAGTCTAGTAAATTTTTGAGTAATAATTTGAGGCGAGGATGTTCAGGTAGATTTTCTAATTGGCCTGTACTGAAGTTATCAACTACAGTGAC
>JBGTMK010000927.1:0-5858 GCA_041743605.1 Nostoc sp. | reverse complement strand
AATAACATTTGTGAAAGTCGCATCGTTTACTCCCTTTCTAGAATCTTTAATTTGTTTATAAACCAATACGGTTCAGTTAAAGGCTACTGACAACAATTTTGGGTTTTCGAGACGCGATAAATCGCCGTCTCTACAAGTGTTTTGTTGCTCATTCTGAACTGTATTGTGATATAATCTTTCCAACTAATTTAGGTCTAGGTTATGAGTCCTTTGACATTAAAACTAGACACCGTTCACTTTAGTGACGAACAATTTTATCACTTATGTCAAAATAACCGCGAATTGAAATTTGAACGCACTGCCAAGGGAGAATTAATCATCATGTCCCCCGTTGGAGGTGAAAGCGGCAATCGAGAAGCAGATTTAATTATTGATTTGGGAATCTGGAATCGGCAAACTGCCCTCGGTTACACTTTCAGTTCTTCTACTATATTCAAATTACCTAATGGTGCTGACCGTTCCCCAGATGCCGCTTGGATTCAGCGAGAACGTTGGCAAGCACTTACACCTGAACAAAGACGCAAATTTCCCCCCATTGCACCCGATTTTGTCATTGAATTAAGGTCAGCAACAGATGATTTGGAAATGTTGCGTTCCAAAATGCAGGAATATATGGATGCAGGGGTGCAATTGGCATGGTTAATTAACCCACAACAGCAGCAAGTGGAAATTTATCGCCAAAACCAAGATGTAGAAGTGCGAAATCTGCCCACACAATTATCGGGTGAAGATGTATTGCCAGGATTTAGCTTGAGTCTATCCCGTTATTAAAATTTACAAATGCTGCTAAATCTCCATATCGCAGTAGAAAATACTCTATAAGTCTGCGTAGGTGTGCTTGATTAGAAGAACTTGCTGAGGCACGTTTTGTCTGTGTAGCTGCGACTTCAATCGTCAGGGTATCTTACAGCGGCTAAGATAGCTTAGGGACTTCCAAATAAAAAAATATTCAATTAACTCTTGTGGGGTGGGCGTCTCGCCCGCCATATAAACTGGGCGGGCAAGATGCCCACCCCACAATATTGGATAATTTATTTCTTGGAGTTCTCTTAAAAGAAATCACTGCATCTTTAGGAGAAACTACCTTGGCAGACGTAATTTATCAAGCACAAGCACCCTTAGAATTTATTCCTCCGGCGTTTAACCCCTTATTTCTACGATTCGTCCATCTGTTGCTACCCAGTTGGATAAACTGGAAAACATCTATTACCCAAATTGAAGCAGACAACGTAGAGGTTCTGGTGGATCTCTATCGCCAGTTTCAGGAGGGTAAGATCCGTTTTATGCTGGCATTTCGCCATCCGAAAACAGACGATCCGTTTTGTTTGGCTTACTTGTTATCTCAACTTGTACCAAAGGTAGCGCGATCGCAAGGTACAACACTACAACATCCCATTCACGCTCATTTTATCTACGATCGCGGCATTCCTCTATGGGCGGGTTCCCATGTTGGCTGGATTGCTTCTCATTTGGGTGGGACTCCGATTCAGCGAGGTAAGGCTGACTGGACGGGGTTACGTTCGGCGCGTGAATTGTTCGCCAATGGGAAATTTCCGATGGCGGCTGCGCCAGAGGGTGCAACCAATGGTTTATCAGAGAATATCAGCCCCTTAGAACCCGGTATCGCCCAATTAGGCTTTTGGTGTGCTGAAGATTTGCACAAAGCTGAACGCCCCGAACAGGTTCTAATTGTACCAGTTGGGATTAAATATAGTTACGTTGATGCTCCTTGGGATGCGATCGCAAATCTTTTAAGTGAATTGGAAGCGGCTAGTGGTTTACCTGTGAATCCACCAGAAAATGCTTCTATAGAGTCGCTTTATCCCCGGTTGTTAACCTTGGCAGAACATTTACTTTTGCTAATGGAAGAATTTTATACACGGTTTTATCATCAAAAACTGCCAGATCCCAAGATTATCAATGGGCAAATTACAGATAGAAATGAAGCGTTAGCAGTTCGTTTACAAGCTTTGTTGAATGCAGCGCTGTTAATATCAGAACAGTATTTTAATTTGCAGTCAAAAGGTAGTTTAAGTGACCGTTGCCGGCGAGTAGAACAAGCAGGTTGGAATTATATATTTAGAGAAGAATTTAAGGATGTAAAAGGAGTATCTGCTGTTGAAAGAGCTTTAGGCGATCGCGTTGCAGAAGAAGCGAATGCCCGGATGTGGCACATGCGTTTAGTAGAAAGTTTCGTGGCTGTTTCTGGTAATTATATTCGGGAAAATCCAACAGTAGAAAGGTTTGCTGAAACAACTTTAATTTTATGGCAAATGATTGCTAAAATCAAAGGAAATAAATCTGCACAGCGTCCGCAATTGGGTAAGCAAAAAGTTAAAATAACTGTGGGTGAACCCATATCAATTTCTGAGCGTTACCCGGCGTATAAGGAAAATCGTTTAGGTGCTAGACAAGCTGTTGCTGATGTGACGAACGATTTGCAACACGCATTGGAAGGATTGATTTGACTATTATAGTAAAATAAGCGATTGAGGAATAGAACTAAGGAAGATAATTTAAAGGCAAATAACTGGCAAATAACTCAAGTAAATTCATACTTGAAATAGTTAATTAAATGGTGATAATCATGCAACAAATTACTATCGATGCAGCATCACAACACTTACACGAATTAATCGAAGCAGCAATCAATGGCGAAGAAATTATCATCACCAAAGATGAGCAACCAGTAATTAAGCTGACTCCGGTGATTTCTGAGAAAAAACGCTCTCCTTTATTTGGTAGTGCCAAAGGTTTGATTACTATAACAGATGACTTTGATGAGCCATTAGAAGAGTTTCAGGATTATATGTAATGCAGGTGTTATTAGATACTCACACTTTGATTTGGTTCTTTCAAGGAGATGCACGTTTTAGTGACAAGATGAGACTATTAATTGAAGACCAGAATAATGAAAAACTCATCAGCATTGTTAGTGTGTGGGAAATGTCAATAAAGCAAAGCATTGGTAAACTAAGTTTTAGTTTACCCATTAAGACTTTTATCGAGCAACAGTTAGCATTAGATGACTTTAATTTACTCAATATTAATCTGGAACACATTGATGTAATTACTACCCTGCCATTAAAGCATCGTGACCCATTTGATAGAATCTTGATTGCTCAAGCGATGGTAGAGAAAATACCAATTATTAGTGCGGATACAGCATTTGATGGTTATTCAATTACGCGATTTTGGTGACAATCCTATCAGTAGACATACAGTGGCTTGTCATTAGACATTACCTCTCATGCATTAACCTGGAAATACTTTAGATAAATCTAGAACTAAATCAGGAAAATATGGCAAATTAACTGATTCATTTTGCAGAAAAATTAACTTGCGGCGATAACCATATTTACCTTGTAAATCTTTATAAGGTTCACTGTAGGATTATAGATGGTTATCTACTAAATTAAATATCCAATAGTCGGAAATACCAGCTTCTGCATAAATAGATAATTTTACATCTTGGTCATATTTCAAAGTGGAATTAGAAATTTCAATTACCAACAATACATCAGATGGGCTAGGATGAGCTTCTAAATAGTCATCAGGACGATTTCGCACAATGACTAGATCGGGTTCTGGTTCGCTGTCATCAGGTATAATGATTGGTTGTTGTCCTCGAAGAATCGCCTCTTCTAGAACCAGCTTGAACAACTCCCGATATAAGCGGGTGCTACAAACAGAGTGCGGTGTACCTTTTGCTACCATCTGGATTATTTCACCCTTAATTAGCTCAACTCGCTCATTCTCCTCAAAGAAGCCGAGTTCAGCTAGACGGTGATATTCAGCTATAGTAAAGCGTTTAGCAGTGGTAAGGCTCATAACAACTACGAGAATGCAGAGTTATTTTTATCTTAAAATAGCTGTAGCTGATTAAAGTTATGTGGTGGAGGATGATGAGGTGTCTGGGTCTTCTTCTTTATCAGCTTCTGTAACTGTTTCTATACTTACACCCTTCCAAGGAAAATCGAAATATTCTTCTTGAACCGTTTTTAATTCCTTTATTGACTCTTGGAAAAATAATTTAATAGCAGATAACTGGTCTTTTTCAGATAAAAAGTCTTGTAGGCTTTTTTGATAAAAAATAGCTGACCATGCTGGCAAAATTGTTAAATTAACAGGAGTCCATATATTAGGCTTATCGTTAATTACTTTCTGCATTGATTCAATAATTTTTGGGCGTTGTCCAAACCTAGGAGAAACCTGCAAAAATATACCTAAATATGGATAATCAGTTAAATTACTTGGGTTTAAACCAAAGTATCCAAGGCCACAACATAAGTCCCATGTGGAAGGAGAAAAGTGTGTATAGATAATATATCTCTCGTCCCATCTCCATTGAGTCATACTTGCTGCGCCTTTGATAACACCTCCAAAAGCTAGCTTGAATTCGTGCTGTACTTCTTCATTGAGAGTTGATTTCATGAGATTCAGAGTTTTGTTAAAATTCACCATTGTCAATAAATCAACCGATGAAAATTGATTAGTGGTAGACATTCCATTTCTCCTCATAAAAATTAATATTTCTTGGGCTAAGATATCAGTTGCGTGTTGTTCTAAGTGGGCATAAAACTGATGCCATCTCAATTGAAAAAAACTTATTTTTGGCTCTAAATTAAATGCTATAGTTTTGATTTCTTCTTTTGGATCATAGTCACGCGTGATGTAAATTAAAATTCGATGTCTGACATTTGGTAAATTACTCAAAATATCAGCATATTTTTTTAAAGCATTATTTCCATCCTTTGCGCCAATTTTTGATTCAATAAATATTACATCTGTGCTTAAACCAGTTGAAAGTTCAACTACAATATCAAGTCTGCTATCCTCTGTATGGCATTCAAGTCCTTTGTGTTCTTGTTGGGTTGAAATCTTGATGCTGGAATAATTATCATCATTAATTATTAAGTGATGTTTTAGCCAACCAAGTAAAATATCATTGTTCAGGGACAAAAAATAAGCAACAATTTCAGTAAAAAAATCTTCACGCGGTTTGCTTGCTGAATGCAGATTGAGTAAATTTGTAAACAAAGACATTTATTTTTAAGTTATACACAATAACTATGAGGTGCATCTCGCTTTTGCAAATATATCCGGCGATTAGAAATCGCGGCTAGACAAACAAAGTCCGCCTACGCGGACTCTAAGAATTTGAAACCCACGGAGGTGGGTTTTGTCTGTATAGCCGCGAATTCCATTCGCTAGGGCAGGTTTTTATAAGTTATGTTTGTATTCGTTATTACTAACGTTGCAGCAGTTATAACTTAGCTGATCGCAGTTTGACAAGAGTGCTATACTATACCAATGAAAAATAAGGGTAAAAATTTTACCCCTACAAAGTTGTGTATTATTTTAAGAATAGCTAGAGAAGTTTATTGCTCTGTTAAGTGACTTTCTAGCAAAGATGCGATCGCATCAGGATGAATATTCTTGTATTTCTTTTTACCAAGCTGCAAAACACAGTTGGGGGCGCTGCCACAGCATTTTTGGCAACCAGTATATTCAATAGTAACTTTGTCTGACAAACCGCGATCGCACAAAGTTTTTTCTAATTCTGATAATAACCCTTTACCGCCACGTTTCAGGCAACCGCCCTTTTGACATACCATAATCCTCGCTTTGGGTTGAGGTGGTAAATCTTGCTTTGGACACGCATCAATTGGTGTCACCCGATAGGCTTTGATCTTTATTTTACTTGTACGCGAGTCTACCTTACTATGGCCACAAATGCGAAGTTGCTGACCAGGAACTAAGGATGAACTTATTAAACGACGCAACTCTTTAGGCAGTTTAATGTCTACATTTCCAGATGGAACTGCCAATTGCAAGTATTTATATTTTCCTGGTTC
>JBGTMK010000926.1:0-5771 GCA_041743605.1 Nostoc sp. | reverse complement strand
TAATAATCCTCAGATTACTCCACCGTTTGTCTTTCAAACTTTACCTTCGCCTGGCATTCGGACTAACTTCGCCCAAGGAGATTTTATTCTCTTCGGAGGTATAGACCCAACAGGTTTTATCCCTCTTCCTCCTGGTACTCCTGATCCTGGTACTCTGGGGAACGGCGGGCCTTTTAGCATTAGTTTTGACCAGCCTGTTTTTGGTGCTGGTACTCAGATAGCTGTAGACGTTAGTAATTTGGAAGTTGAAACTTTTATTAACGCTTTTGATAATGCTAATAACCTGTTGGGTAGTTTCTCAGTTCTGAGTACTTCGTCGCTAGCATTAGATAATTCGGCAGTGTTCTTGGGCATTCGTAGTGACACTCCAAATATCTCGCGACTTGTTTTTAGCAGTTCTGCTCCACAATACGGCTTGGCCATTAATCAGTTAAGCATTATTGCAGTTCCTGAACCGACTTATATCTTAGCTATATTAGCTTTTGGTGTTTCAAGTGCTGTTTTGAAAAGACGCCAACGCCTTGATAATTCCACAGTCTATAAATAGCGTTGATTTAATAAGTTAGAGGCTTCGTAAATATAGGACTCAAATTGAATTTTTGAAAATATGCTAGAACTAAAATTCGATTTTATCAGGGTTTAGTCTAAAATATTGTTCAATAATCAGATATGAGTTCTATATTCAAACGTAAGAATTCAGGAGTCAGAAGAATAGAAGAATCAGGAACTCATTCGACTCATAAATGTACTTGGAATATCAAACCTTTTATAAATTCTGACTTCTGACTCCTGAGTGCTGAATTCTTACATTCAAACTTATATACAGCAGATTTAAATTTATCTACTAAAGACTACGCCAAAATGAGATAGAGAAATACACTACCCGCGCTATTGCTAATTCTCATCTTAGTAAGGGAAGGTTGGGGAGGAGTGTAGCTCACGTAGTTGCAAAACTCTGTAAGTATGTAAGTCCCATATACTTTTTATATTTAGCGAAACTAAAGCCAATGCCATACAAAGAGTTAGAACACATCATAGACACCAAGATACAAAAAGCTATACGAAAGCACGAAACTATAGTTGCTTTTATTAGTAGTATTATTGGCTTGATTTTTATAGTGGGTTTGTTCCACGCTATTTTGCTAAACCACGGTCAAATTAACGCATTTTGCTTGAACTGATTACATTTAATTCAATGGATCTTGACACTCAAGCATTCTCTGATGTCTACAAAACTAATCCAAGTTACGCATATTTTTCATACAAGTGAATTGCACCTATGGAGAGTAAAAATAATAGCAGGGCTATATTCGTCTTATTTTTGACTGTATTTATAGACTTGCTTGGTTTCGGAATTATCCTACCGATACTGCCTTTGTATGCTGAACAATTTGGCGCAAAACCCAATGAAGCGACTCTACTTGTAGCTATTTATTCTTTAATGCAGTTCTTATTTGCACCATTATGGGGCAGATTTAGCGATCGCTACGGTCGTCGTCCGATTTTATTGCTTACTTTGTTCGGTTCCGTAATTGCATACACAGGCTTAAGCTTTGCCAACTCACTATGGATTCTGTTTATTGCTCGTAGTCTTGCAGAGATTATGGCAGGGAATATTAGTGCGAAAATGCAAGCTCATCGCTACCGTCAGCGGCGGCTGAACTTATTACATATGAAATTTGGGAGTTCTGCTCCTTTTCTGAGTGGATTTTTAGTAATGCTAGTAGCTTTGACTCTTAGTTTACGAGTGACAAAAAGCCCATCTGAATCAAACATAGAACGTATCGCCTGATAATCTAGGTCTTAGAGGAAGAGGATCTCTTAAAAGTTATGGCTAATGTATCCAAAACTTTAGATCCTCCTAAATCCTCCTTAAAAAGGAGGACTTTGAGAAGGTTATTCCCCCTTTTTTATTAAAAACTACGAATTACGTAGCTTGCTTCTCGCCTTTGGCGAGTATTACGAATTAATATGACAGGTCGCCGAGTATTATTGTTAGGCATCTTTGTAAGCATCCTCCTCACCTACGCAATTTGGATCGGTGGGAGCATTCCTGCAAGTATCATCAAACTTCCAGACCAAGGATTAAACTGGTACTACTGGAAACTTCCTCAACCAACCTTTTGGAGTCGAGCAACGGCTTGGGGTATGTACCTTGGGCATCAGTTTAGCATTTGGGCGTGTATCTTGTGGGCGCAGCGATCGCAGCTGAAATATAAATCTGCATTACACCCGATTAATTACCTCATGCTTGCTCTTAATGGTGTATTCATCGCTTTACACTTTCTCCAGACTTATATTTGGTACGATGCTCTAGCTCAAGATACTTCAATTTGGGCTTCTCAAGGTGCAGTTGTCCTCCTACTGGTGTTCGTACTGATTTTAGAAACGCCTCGACGCGGTTTGTTTTTTGGCAATTCTGTTCCATTCCATCAACAGTTTTTGCAAATTATCAAGCTGTACCACGGCTACTTTTTTTCCTTCGCCGCTATCTATACCTTCTGGTATCATCCAATGGAAGCGACTTGGGGGCACTTAATTGGTTTTCTCTATATGTTCTTGCTTCTGCTCCAATCCTCGTTGATATTTAACCGTACTCATGTAAATCGTTGGTGGACATTCACTTTAGAAATAACAGTGCTTTTACATAGTGTCATTGTCTCGTGGATGCTAGGACAAACCAAGTGGCCAACATTTCTCTTTGGTTTTCTGGGCATTATGGTGCTTACTCAACTTCACGGTTTACCTCTGGGTATCTGGACTAAACGTAGTATTTACGGAGCCTTTTTAGTAAGTGTACTGGCCGTTTATGCATTGACTGAACGCGGCTTGGGCAGAATTTACGAAGTAACTTATATTCCTCTGATTGAGTTTGGACTAGTTGGCATAATTTACTTAATCTTCCTGCTCATCTTATGGACAGTTTCTCGTTTACCTGTCAAGGTGTAATGATCATACCCGTCAAAATATTGATAGGTTTGTAGTAAGGGCTTTAGCCCTTTCACCAAGATGCTACGCAAACAAAATCAGGACTTTAGTCCTGACTACAAACATTTTTGAAAGAAGGTTTATTCGCCGGACATACTATAATTAAAAAATCGCAATTCTACTCACCAACACTAAGACTTTTTTGCTGTTGATAACGCTGTTTAAACTGCTGTTGTTGTATTTTATGATCCACAATTGGGTCAGGATAATCAACAGCATGACGTTCTAAAGGTGGAATTTTCCCAGTAACTAAGTATTCTGTATCTACAGACCGCAATTCTGATACCCATTGCCGAATATATTCCCCCTCTGGATCGAATTTTTGCGTTTGGCTGGCTGGGTTGAAAATTCGCACAGGTTTAGGATCCATGCCACTAGAAGCACTCCATTGCCAACCGCCATTATTGGCAGATAAATCACCATCAATCAACTTTTGCATAAAGTATTTTTCTCCCAATTGAGGATTAATTAACAAGTCTTTAGTGAGGAAACTGGCGACAATCATCCGACAACGGTTGTGCATCCAGCCGCTTTCGTTTAATTGACGCATTGCTGCATCCACAATGGGGTAGCCAGTTCTTCCTTCACACCAAGCTTGGAAATGTTCTTCGTTTGTTTCCCAAGGAAAGTTCTTAAAGGTGTCGCGGAAAGCACCATCAGCTAATTCGGGGAAGTTATACATTGCATGTTGATAAAACTCCCGCCAAGCTAATTCCTGTTGCCATGTACGAATATTAACTGCTGTTTCCTCGCTGCGGCTATTTTCTAGTGCTTCTATCGTGGCTTGCCAAACGGTGCGAATGCCAATTACACCAAATTTTAAAGCTGCACTCAGTTGCGATGTTCCCTCCACTGCGGGGAAATTCCGCTGTTCTTGGTATTCGGTAATAGCTTTAGCAGTAAATTCTTCTAATCGTTCTTGTGCCGCCACCTCTCCCGGTAAAATGATCAACTCTTCATCCCAGATGAATCCTAAATCTTTTGCTGAAGGTAATGCGATCGCTCCTGCAAGTTTTGCAATTTTCTGTTCAGCTTCCGTTAAACCCTCAATATTTTGCAGTGTTTCTACTGGTTGACTCTTTGGTTTAGTAATCCAATTTTTCCAGAAGGGGGTGTAAACCGTGTAAGAATTATTACTACCCGTGTAGATTTCATCTGGGGAGTTGAGGATTTGATCCCAGTTTTGGTTAAGAAACTCAATACCTTTTTCTTTGAGGGCATTTATAACGGTGCGATCGCGTTCTTGCGAATAAGGTTCTACATCCCAATTCCAAAAAACAGCTTTAACATTCATTGCCTCTGCTAAAGTCGGTATCGCTTGTACAGGATCACCCTGGAGTATTAATAACTGGCTACCAATTTGAGCATATCGCTCTTGGAGTTTCTGCAAACAGCCAATCATATAAGTTACTCTCACAGGGGCAACGTCATCCCGTTCTAGAATATGCGGATCAAGGCAAAACACGCCCACTACTTTCGGACTCTGCTGTTTTGCCGCCACCAATCCCGTATTGTCAGAAATGCGTAAATCCCGCCGATGCCAAAACAGAATTAAGTCAGACATTCTATGCTGCATATAGTTCACCCGTACTAGCTTAGATGCTAGTGGTACCAATGAACATCATTCTGGCGATAAATTTCTTTTGTGAGTAGAGATTGGGTATTGGGTATTGAGTTATTCACCATGCCCAATGCCCCATTACCTATTCCCCGGTTTGTCAATCGGGAATAGTGGTTTTTAAGTTCAAAGTTGGGTATACTCTTCTTAACAGTTAATTAGTCTTTTTGGTCATGGCTAACCTACTACTTGACGACGGTACGATTGAGAGCGATTTAGGCGAAATAGCTCGTGAACTTGCGCCTCTTGGGATTCAACTCAGACACTATGATCCAGGAACATCGCTTCTCTTCCCCAATCTGTTAGACCAGGACGTTTTAACTGAGTCAGAGAAACGTTATTGTGTAGAACTCCATAACAGCGTCTTTGAATTTATTCAGCAAGAAAATGGCGCTCTCTGGTGTGACTTGCTAAATGTGCATCCAGGTTCCTTCAATCTTCACCACCTGATATCAACCTACGGCCGTTACCATACTCATCCTGCGGCTGAACCCCTCTATGTGTTAGCAGGAGAAATGATCTATGGCTTTGTGCGACCTGATGGTAGCCAGGTACAGCTTTTAGTTCAGACACAAGACTATCTCTACATTCCTGCTGGCGTCGAGCATTGGTGCAGCCCGACTGCATCGTTGAAGTTTAAAGGAATACGCTATTTTGCCATAGCAGAAGGTTGGGTTCCAAATTATACAGGTACTCAAGTTAGTGATTCGCTCAATAAGCCGCGTTAAAGCTTAATTTTATCGAAATAGAATTGCTGAGTTAAACCACTTCGCAATGGCCTGCTCCGCTAACGCAATGACGCTCGTTCGCCTTTGGCGTTTCCCCTTCTCCCAAAGGGAGAGGCTAGCGCCAAGGGAGAAGACTCGCTAACAGAAGCCAGAATCAAGACGCGACTCGAAAATACTCGCTATCCGCTAGTCGTATAGAACTCATTCTGTTAGCGGTAGCAGGGCGTTTAGCCCATTCTGGGGTCTGTTCAATAAAGAATTGTTGCGGTTAATTTGCGATCGCACGGTTTGGAGGTTTACAAAGAAAGGCAGAGGGCAGAGGGCAGAGGGCAGAAGGAAAGAAGTATTAATAAAAACTTTAGTTGTGGGTCTAAAGCCCACTATATAAAAAGAATTGTATCGAGACGCGTAGCGCAAGATACAAAGCGTCCTTATTT
>JBGTMK010000925.1:0-5957 GCA_041743605.1 Nostoc sp. | reverse complement strand
CTGATTTTGTGAATTTTCAGAACTCTCTAACTCTGAAACGTACTTATTATAAGCTGTTAAATTGCACCTTTTTATGGCTTCTAATAATTTATCAATTTCTTCTTGATGTTTTTCAAAATAGTTAAGAATTATTCTGTCTCTAAGAGATTTTTCCTGTCCATCAGTAAACTGATTCCGCACGGCAGGAAAATCGTCAAGTGATTCATCGAGTTCTTGAGCGGTTAAAGCTTGTATTAATTTCCTAAACTTGGGACGGTCGTACTTCATTGACTACTTACCTGTTTTAAAGTTATCCCATAGTCGAAAATAAGTGTTTCTTCAGGTCGTCTGTGATACTAATTTTCATCATGGTTAATCTAAATAGTGCCTATATAAAGCTACAAATATATAAGACAGGATTCCAGACTGACTATAGCAGTCTCAGTAAATTTACGATAGAGTTCGCTTAAGCAAATTTAAGCTTTTTCAACAAATACTCGCTTTTTTACCTATTCTAGCCTTGATTTGAGCGTTTAAAACAATGTCTCGCTTGAATTCATTTGCTTGATTAGCCACTGTCTTATCACAATCACACCCTCGTTATGGTGAATCAGGAGTGATTGAAGCAGACGCACCAAATAACTATCAGCAGATTGTCACTTTTAGCGATGGTGAGAAGCTGCTGATCAACAATGCTGATCTGACTGGTTTAAATGACACAATTGTGTCATTCTCAGCAGAGCGCACATACCCAAAAGAATACACGGAAGCGATCGCCCAAATCAAAGAGCAACACAAGCAGGAGTTAGAGAGCCTAGAGCAGGAATTGAGAATTGGGCTACAGTCAGAGGCCACAGCCAGAGCAGAAGAACAAGTGCAAGAGCAAATCCAATCTCTGCAACAACTCTTTAAACAACAGAAAGAAGAAAATATCCATTTACAGCAACGGCTCTTGGAGATGGAATCGCTACGACAGTTGGAGAGTGAAAATCAACAACTCCTTTCTCGCATTCAGGAATTAGAACACGCAGTACAAGAGCGTCCTCAACAGCAGTGGGGAAATACCATGACCCAACAGGCGACCAAAGCTTTAAACAAGCAGGTGAAACAGGCGTTAGAAAAAACTATTGATCTGCGATCGCTTGCAGCAGAACCGCCGAAAGAAAATGCCCAAGAATGCTTACGTTTAATGGGCATGGCATTGAAAAACCTTGCCAGTGCCATGAACAATACCCAAGCCCTAGAAGCTGCGGCGATAATTCTGGGGAGTGAGCCGACACCAATTGCGATCGCATATCGAGCCGAACAACTGGAAATGCTGCCCCAGGCGGTTAGTGATATTCGGCGGGTGCTTGCACAGCCTGGGTGTACGTGGCAGGACTATTCGGTAGTGGCGCAAGAGTATGAGGTGATTAAACAAGACTACTGGGCGGAATTGACCAGTGAGGAAACAGAGTTAATTACCGCACTCCAAAAAGCATTCTCTCAACCAAACATCATTGGCATCGGCTCTATCGTTGCCCACGCCGACCCATACCGTACTTTGTATGTCGAGAGAGGTGAAGTCATAGAGGATTTAGGCGAGGAAGTGTTGGTTGCCTGGGATTGCTGGCGAAACCAGTCCAAGAAAACTGATAGGTATTTCCGAGACGAGTTGCGATTCTGGCAACCGGAAAAAGAGTAGGCGAAGTTGTTGATTAGAGCGATTGCTTAGTTAAAAACTGTGCAATCACCCTATGAAAAGTGCCTCCGCCGCAAACGGTAGACAACAGCACGATTATAACAATGTAGCTAGTTGTACTGCCAAATGTACTGATAACTTTTAAGACCGATAAGTATCAAACCAAACCCTGCAATCGCTGTAGGGAAAATTCCGTGCGTCAACATAAACAGGAGATTTTAGAATGACCGCAACTATTACTCGTCCTAAGTTCAAAAAGACTGCTGCTAGCAAGAAGGAATCCCCGTATAAAAGACTTCATGTGATTATTCCCATACAAGATATGCTGTGGGCATCGCAGCAAAAGCCATCAGTTACGCAATTGTGGCAAGAGTGTTGGACGGCTGACCCTTATGGCTCTCGCTGGATGCCTTTTACCTCTGCCTTGGGTTACAGTACTTTTATCTCTGCGAAGAAAATTCTCTCCGAAAGCGGGTTGTTCATTTTCAAGCCGGACAAGTCGATTCAGGATGGCAGGGAAACGGCTAGCTGGATGGTGAAGAATTTGCATGGCAGTCGGATGAAGGAATTTTGGGAGAAAGCTAATTCCGAAAATCAGCAACCAAATGCTGAAAAACAAGAACCAGATGCTGAAAAACGAGAATCAAATGCTGGGGATTCAGAGAAAGATGCTGGCTGTGAAGAAATGCGTGCTTTGTATGAAGCATCTATTTTAGGTCAAAGTGACTCAGAGCAAGGGTTTCAAAAACCCTCACGAACGGTTCAGGAACACCTCACAAACTCTACAAAAGAGTTTGTGAGGTGTAACTCTGACACGCTTACCGAAATTTTGCACTGTGAGGAGGCGGCGATCGCTCCCTTGGAGGTCGCGTCGCCTCAGTTTGTTCAAAGCGTGTCAGAGAAAGACTTGCCTACGGCAATGGACTGTACATCGCTGACGCTTGTGGATGCTGTACAGGGTGAATCTGCTCCGTTGTTGGCTGAAAAGCAGGACTGTGGTGTTGAACCGAAAAACTGTCATGGAGGTGCTTGTTCCGCCGCGCTCGTCGCTCAAAATGAATTTTCTTCAAGTTTGGCGATCGCTAATCAAACACCGGGGCAAGCAGAACAAAGTAATTTCGCTCCGTTGTTGGCTGAAAATCAAGATTGTGGTGTTGAGGCGAGGGACTGTGATGAGGGTATTTGTTCCGCCACGCCCGTATCATTAAATCAAAGTGAGATATTTGAATGGTTGGATAGAGCAAACCTTGGAGAATGCCCCCCATTGTGGGTAATTCAATATTTGTTAGACAGCAAGTATTACGCCAACATGAGGGCAACAATCAGCAAGTTTGAGAAGCAGTGGAATCTATCTGTGGTCAATTATCAGGTGCAAAAATCTAGTGAGGCGTTGTTTACCACTGTTCGCGGAGCGTCTCGTAGAGAAGACATCGCCATGAGATCCAAAGCTAGACTATTGCGAATGGAGAAACTGAAGATGGCTTCTCTGGTTGGGGAAAATCCTGGTTTTGACTTCCTCCAACAGTGCTGTTATGATGACCCTGCTTTGCAGATTGTGATCAAAAAGCTTTTGGCGAAGTTTCCGCAATGGGGGCTAGCAGTATTGGATAGGAAATTGGTTGAGTGCAATGAGTGAAAATTGCTGGACACATTGTAGCCATTGCCTCACTTTGATAAAAATTTCCTGTATCCTGCGTTTTCCTCTACCTATGCCAATTTTGACAACAGAAATCCTCTGTTTAGAAGCTGAAATATTTTAACCGTCCACGAGATTTGAAACGCTACACTGAAAAATAGGTTACTGAGGTGGTAGATTAAATTGCATGGATGAAAACTGCCTCAGCTACGGAATTGAAATTGCCGAATCAGAGTGGGACAAGACTCCAGCCAGCATCAAACAACTGGTGGAGAAAATGGGACAGCATATCAAGAAATCAGAAGAAAAGTTGGCGGAATTTGAGGACAAACAGCAAGAACTATTAGAAAAAATCTATGACTCAACCCAATTCTGATTCAACTCAAAACACGTTTAACATATCAGGCAGTTCAGTTGGCAATATGTTGGGTAGTGGCACGATGAACATTAACGAAGCCACTCAACAACGAGAAACTGTAAATGCTTCCGTATCATCTGAGACAGTTCTAGAGGGACAGCAGAAGGTCATTCTGATTCTGGCAGCAAATCCGAAATCTACGCCTGCCTTGCGTTTGGATGAAGAAGTGCGAGAAATTGATACAGGGTTACGACGAGCTAATCAACGCGATCGCTTCCATTTAGAACAACGCTGGGCAGTGCGATCGCGGGATGTTCAGAATGCTTTACTAGATCTCAAGCCACAAGTGGTTCATTTTTCTGGGCATGGGGAGAACGAGATCGGGTTGATCTTGGAGAATGAAGTTGGAAAAGCAGTGGCGGTTAGTACGGAGGCATTAGCTGGATTATTTGAGTTGTTTGCAGATCGAGTGGAGTGTGTGGTGCTGAATGCTTGTTACTCTGAAGTTCAAGCAGAGGCGATCGCCAAGCATATTCCTTATGTCATCGGCATGAATAAGGCGATTGGCGATCGAGCAGCGATCGAGTTTGCAGTGATTTTCTACGCAGCTTTGGGGGCTGGCGAATCGGTGGAGTTTGCCTACAAGCTGGGTTGTAATGCAATTCGCATGGCAGGGATTGAGGAGTATTTGACCCCTGTCCTGAAAAAGAAACCGGCCTGAGAGCCTTCAGGCGGAAGGAGGAGGGATACTGGGATTTTGTGTTCAAGTCGGAGGCTGACTCAGGCTTGCGGATGCAGGTGGTGCAGGAAACCACTGCGCGCCTTGAATTACACCGTGATTACTGTCGGATTTAAGGTTACGCGCTTGGGTATTGTCTTTGCCGCCATCGTCGAGTCGCCAGTAACCTAAAAGATCTTGCCAATCATCATCTCGGCGGCTCAAGCGGCAGGTCATGTTAGTCTTGATCTGATCTTGAGTGCGAACCACTTTCCAAAGCCGAACTTCAGCGATCGCCACATCGGAGTACGTCTCTTTCTCGGTTGTAGCTCCGATGACGAGATCAGTTGTGAGGTCAGATAGAGAGCCTGTAAACAACGCTGTACTTTTTGTTTGTCCGGCATGGATGACCGACTTGGTTTGCCCTTCTATCACCACACAATCCTGCTGTCTGCCATCCACATAGATGAAAATTTCGTGTGAGGTTGTATCCCAGGTGAATGCAATATGATGCCACACTTGGTCAATAGGAGCGTTCTCTTTTGTATCAACGATCGCTTCCTGGTTGGCACCCTTAAGCATCACCCGAATTTTGCCGTCATGCCAGCAGAGAAAATAACCGTCGTCAAGATAACGACCTCGACTGACAATCAAACGGTTCCCAAACTGATGTTTTACCCAGGCTTCGACGGTAATGGTATCAGTCACATTCAGGCTTGGATCGTGACCACAATTGACCTGATCGTCCTTGCCGTTAAACCTCAGTCCACAGGGTAAAGGTAAACTAACAGAACATTCAGAGGCTTTTAACCATTTCACGTCTCCCAAAGCCACCCCAAAATCACCCTTACTTTCTTGAAAGACATATTGCGGCTGAAGCCATGTTCCCCCATAAACTACTCCTGGCTGACCTTTACCAGCAAGATTAGCGGCTTCATTTCCGGTTTGCTCGTCTAGCCGCCAATATCCCACTAGATGCTTGTCTTCAATTTCACCTTCATAAAGCTGTCGGTTCATGGCAGCGTTGATTTGTTCTTCAGAACGTGCCACTTTCCACAGACGAGCTTCAGCGATTTGGAAGTCAGATATCTTATTGCAGCCAATAAAGAAATTAAAAGCAGATAATTCAATTGGACCGATAAAAGATATTTCACCTGGAGATCTTTTTCCATCAACATATACACAAATATTGGATAAGTTGATGCTCCAAGTGAAGGCGATGTGGTGCCAATCATTATCATTTGGCACATCTCCCTGAGAAAATTCAGATTCATCTACACCCTCAAGACGCACGTAAATGTAAATGTAACTGCCATCTGCATCATAAGCCCAGTACAAAGAATATCCTTCTTCTGCCCCTGCAATAAAGCCCCCTCCTTTAATAAAGCCCCTTTCTTCGCTCCCGTTGAGCTTTATCCAAGCTTCAAAGGTAATGGCATTTTTGATTGCAAAGCTTCCACAGTCAATACCATCATTTTCTCCAGTCAAATTTAAACCAAACTGAGGCTTAATTTGGGGAGGGGGAGTGAAAAGCTCAATGGATGGAACCTTCGATCCACCGTCCGGGGAGGCAAGGTTATGAACA
>JBGTMK010000924.1:0-3384 GCA_041743605.1 Nostoc sp. | reverse complement strand
TTCGACAGAACGAATCACACTAACGACCTGCAATACTAATCGCTCAAACCTGCAATCAGGGTATTTTCAAACCAGGATTATTTGCAACTCAGGGAGTGACAAAACCAGAATTAGCTGTAACTAGACTTGTGTCAAGAAACTCATGGAGCTACCGAATAAATTTACTTTGAATTTTTTACCGACTTTCTTTACTACACAATAAGCAGTAGATGGTTGATTCAGTCTAAAAACTAGCAGTAAAATATTCCACTGTTTATTTTACCTTATAGTTGCAAATAATTCTGGTTCAAATTCAAATAGTTTCTTTTTGAATTTGGGGCATTTTTTGAACAAACTACCAAACGACCGTTTGACGAGGCTTTACATTAGTTGCATTTAATCCTGGTTCAAACGGATGATTGCAGGTTGGTTGCATTTAATCCTGGCTGAAGCGTAATTATAGTTGCAAATAATCCTGGTTTGAAAATGTCTTGATTGCAGGTTTGAGCGATTAGCATTGCAGGTCGCTACAGCTAAGTTTTACTCTGCCTTCACTTGATGTATTTAGCGGAGATTATGACAGAAACAATCCACTAATTATATAGATTTAAAGTGAAGGACATAATTCGCCCCCGCATTCTGGGGGTATTTTTATGGCAGTAGGAGTTTTGCAAAAAGAAGCTCAAGCATTCATGAGCAAATTTCTACCTCTGTGGGTGGCCGCCGAGATAGGCATCACCGTGCCAAAAAAGGTTTTTTGTACGCAATACCTTAGCCAAAATAAGAGGATGAAAAGAGAGGGATGATGTAATAGAGTTATTGTCTTCGCATAAAGAAAGCAAGCTTGGGTGCGATCGCAAACTTTGAAGAGATAGGGCTGGCGTAGTAGAGTTATTGTCTCTCACAACGACAACTCAAAACCCACTCTCCAGCCCATGCTCGACATTTTATCACTGTCACAATGCTTGCCTAACTCCATCAGTTGGATATAAGTCTAAAGAATTGAGAATTTCCACAATTATTTTATAACCCTTACTACCCAGGTTCACCAAATTCATGGGGTTAGTGCCATCTCAGTTGCAAAAAATTGTTGCTGATGCAGTACATTCAAGGCTCACGAAGAGTGCGAATTTCTCCATGTTGCCGAATATGTTCAACTAAGCGCTTAGTTTCACCACCAGCTAATTCTAGTTCCCTAAGATTGCCCACCAAAATAAACAATTCCTTTGCTCTACTAACGGCAGTATTCAGCAAATTAGGTTTGCGGTTAAGAAACCAAAAACTATGCTCTTGGTGACACTGGTAAGGAGAAAAGATAATAGCTGCTTTCTCTCCTCCCTGAAAGGTGTGAACTGTGCCAATATCATCCCAAGAAAAGTTTCGCCACCTATTAGATAGTCGATACCTTAGCGCGTTAGCTTGCTGCGAAAACGGCGACATCACCCCAATTGTCTTTGAGTTGTCATCCGAGTTAGTAGAGTACCCATGTTTTAGCAAGGACGCAATTATAGTTTCTACAGCATCAATTTCTTCTGGATTGGTGTGATTTAAGTGGCTTCCCTCGACATGGTAAGCCAGCAGATGCTTGAATGTTGCTTCCTCGGTATAATCTGAAAGGATTTGTAGACCACCGGGATAGTTGGGGCTGCAAAACTGAATAATGGGTGGGGTGCAACGGTAATGATTAGAGAGGATAATGCCGTTGCCTAAGTCGCCTTCTGTACCACTAGCACCAGCAGCACGATGATAAGCCGTAGCTGTGTATTTGGCGGTGGGGGCATAGCGATAGTAGTCTTCATTCCCCAAGCCCATATTCAGAAAGGCAGTTTTCAGATATTGTTTGATGCTATCGTCGCTCATGTTAACGATTGGCTCAATTTGTTGGGGGTCGCCTGCTACTACTGCCTGTTGCGATCGCACCAGCAAGGGAAATAATTGATGTATAAGAGTTGTCCCCGCTTCATCCACCAATGCCAGCTTAACGCTATTGGGATGAAGAATTGGCAACATATTACGCATTGATTGAAGGGTGGAGGTAATAACAGGGAAAATCAAGCTCAAGTCACGGTAGATGGCATCACTATCAGTAGACAGTTTGAGCAATGCCTCTCCATCCCCTGCTAATACACTGCCGTAAGTTTCTAATGCCCTCATAACGCTCTCCTTGCGTCGGAGAACTTCTTGCAATAGAAACGCCCAGGCACGTTGAAACAGTTCTAGCTGTAATTGGTGGTGGTCGCGGTAAAAAAGATTATAGAAATCCCCTTGTGGGTAACTATCGATTTGTTTCTGAATTTGTTGATGTTCTGCTTGTTTTAACTCTAGTTCTTTATTTAAAGCTGTTAGCTGGGTTTGAATTTCAGTGACTTTTTGGTGAAGATTCTGCCATTGCTGTGAAAAATCTAGTTTTTGGGTAACAGAAGCCTGGGCTGCGGTTAAACTAGGGTGGTCAAGGGGGGTCTGAAAAGGATGCCCTGTCGCCAAGGTGTTTAAAACAGCAGCGTTGATTCGCAAAGCCAAGCGGCGGAAAATTCGTTGATCGGTAGTAGCATTAAGCCAGTTCAAGGCGCGTTTGGTGATGGAGTCAGACTCTTTTGGTAGTTCTCGTTCTGCCTGGGATAACTCTTCTCGTATTTGCTGGTAGGCATCAAGGGGAAAATTTGCATAATCAGACAAACTTGATAGCTGTTCAGTTAGGGTTTGTAACTCGGAAGACTTAGCAGCAATATCGTTATTGAGTAATTCGATTTCTACATCCAGTTGCGATCGCAGTTCGGTATCAGTAACTTTTTGAGCAGTATTCAAGCGGTCTTGCTCTATGAGTTGCTGAATTTGACTTGCTGCTTGCAGTAATTCGAGTTTGGCTTGTTGCCAAGCAGATTGATTAAATTCAGTATTACGCAGCCAATCTTGGGTTGATTGCAGTTTGGGTAAGGTTTCCTTACGGATATTAGTTTGGTTGCCGCCAGGAAGATAAAACTGTTGAGCAGGAGAATCTATAGCCAGTCGTTGTTGGAATTTTTTAACGGTGCTGTTATTAGTGCCAACAAAGAGTATTAAATTATTTGCATCATCTTCACCGCGAACAAGCCGTAACGCCCGATTCACTACTTGCTGTGCTATGAGGTGCAGAAACACTTCTGTTTTTCCAGTCCCTGGCGGCCCACAAACAGCAGTTAGTAAATTCTCCTGGGCGTGTTTCAAGACAGAGGCTTGAAATTCATCAGGCGGATGGGAGGGAAAAGCACCCCAGAATATCACCTCATCTCTGGGTGATTGTGGCTCTCCCCATAAGTACTGCATTGTTGGGTGAGTTTCAGTTAGCCATTCGCTATTACAGTCAGGTTGTCGAAGCTCCTTAAGGATTTCTTGTATGTCTTGCTTTAGAAGGGCATTGTAAGGTGT
>JBGTMK010000923.1:0-5438 GCA_041743605.1 Nostoc sp. | reverse complement strand
AAAAGAAGTTTTCTCCTAGTCGGGGTACAGTTTCATAGGCATCATGGATGAGTTGATACACCCCTGCCTCCTGATCCCACTTAAACCCGATATCTGCGCGGACACTTAAACTACGGCCAGGGACAACAATCTCAGCACTTTTCCCCTGGGAGTCGTCGTAATAACCTTTCAGCGATTGTGGTTTTTCATAAACTTGGACGGTAAGCTGCAAGTCTTGTAGAGCTTGTACTAAACATTCACGGTTAGTTAGTTTTGTAGTGACAGTTGAAAAATGTGACATTTACTACCTCTAAATACTGTGGACTCGTAAATTAATGCGAACAGTGGTGATAGACAAGGAAGCAAAAAGTTCTTACCTATCACTTCCCTTTTAATTGCGTAGCAAGCTTGGAAAGTGTGGGCGCATTATCTTCCTCTGCAACGCCACTTGACGCTAGTCGCCTCAAGTCGGGAAACCCGCCCACAGCGCTGGCTCCTTTATGCCGGGAAACCCCTCCACCGCAGTGGCTCCCCCACACCTCGTTTTCGATCAAGGACGATACAGACACGTTCTTGATTGTTTTTTCTAGCGAAGTTTGAGAGACATCGCTGTAGCTTTGGTTAAGCCCATACCCTCATCACTTGCTAATCGTTGGAGATGGCGTTGTTCATCCAAAAGCTTGGAGCAAATTTCATCCATTTTTTCCTGCAACTGAGAACGCCCCTGTGAATCCAGCTTTTTGGCATCCACAGAAGCGTTTTCGAGAACATTTTCTAGATGAGCCATCATTTGTCCAAGACTGCTACCTGCTTCAAAACTGGCGTTAGCCAAAAGCATTTGGACTTTTTTGAAATGGCGTTCCATCTTCTTCTTGAAGTTGACTGGCTTGCGTCCTGGTTCCCAATTGCTCAAATCTTCGAGCAACTGGGCTGCTAGTTGTTCTCCTCCAGCGATCGCTGATTCCCTCAGTGTTTGTTCTAAATTTCTGTCATACTGTTCGATAAACCGAGTTATTTGCCCTAAGCATTCAGCTTGTTTGTCTGACAATTGTTCACTGATGGCGGGAATAATGACAGGACGACCAATTACTACTTGTAAATAGTCCTCTAGTTCCTCTAAACAGGGAAAAGCTTTGGCTAAGTTCTGCTTAACTTCTTGTTGTTGTTCTACAGATAACTGCCAAGCATTGAGTGAGAGAAATTTATCAATACGTTCTTGATAGTCTGTGTACCCCTTTTCATACTCTTCTTTCAGTTGAGTGCGTAAAACAGGTGCAATATTATCTCGAATTCCGATTAGTTGATTCCAGACCAAGGGCGCTAAGTCTATAGAACAAATCCAATCACCATTGTCATAATTCATCCATTCTTGGACTGAAGCAATTTCTTGCCTTAATTGGTTTGCTGCTTCGTCTAAAGCTTTGAAAACTTTGATGCCCTTTAAACCAACTTCTGAGGTTGTAACCTTCACTAAGTCAGATTCTTGTTCATCTTGAGAATATTTGAGAACATCTGTCCATTTTGGAGCATTACTCTTGGTTGTCTTCTTTAATTGAATCTTGAAACGGATGCGAGTTTTATTCAGCTTAGAGAGATTATATCTTTCAACAACAGCGTCTTTTAGAAAGGTTTCACTTGAATTGGTAATCACTGCTTATACCACATTTACTAGGAATGATAATGTTTTCCCATTCAGTAAAATAAAGCGAAAGCTTTAACTTATAGCCACTAAAGCTGACTTAAATTTTATTTAAAAAACTCATTCAATTGCTTAACAAGCCTATATAAAATCGATTTAATTTTTGAAAAGATATTGAGATATAAAGCAATTTATCCAGATTTATATCTAAAAATATTATTATACAAAATAAACAAAATTATTAGAATTGTTAATCGCTTATTAAAATGGTCATAAGTTTAATCAGACATTATCTATTTTTGGAGTTTGGACAAAAAGGGATGTTCGCGGAAATTTTCCGCGAACAAAAACTTAGGCATCATAAATTACCCCAGTTATTTTTCAAATTGAGTGAAACAGAGTTAAACGCATAAATATCTGATACCGTTGGCGAAATATTTCTTAACGCTGAAAATGTTGTATACTCTCGTGGGAAGCCCGCAACGAAAGTTTCCAGAAACCACCTTTTTAATGAATGCGTCAACGGTATAGTCATCTCGGTTCAATGCCGAAATGTTTCTTTTTGCCATTCTTTAAAATTCTTACAACTCATTGACACGCAAGCATTTTAAGAAATTGATATCGGCGATCGCATATCACTAAAATACTGTTTAGTTTGCCCCTCATTTAGCTGCACTATATCTATCCCTAATTATGTAGTCTTTAAATATTTTTAGAGAAACGCTTAAAAAGCTCTGCATATTCTTCAAGTTGAATTTCATCAATATTTGAACCTGTACGCTGATAAAATTTCCCATCGTATGGTATGGGAGCTTCAGCTTTTAAGCAAAAGATAACTACACATTTATCATAATAATTAATTATTTTAATTTCTCTACCTATGGTATCTTTAGCTGTTTGAGGAATAGGTTCTAATTTAATTTGTTGAATTATCCAGCGATAAAAACTATCAATATTTCCCTGTAATCTGTTTGCTTCATGTTCTATTCCTGTTATCTTGAAATTTTTATAACCCACGGGATTAATATTATATAATTTTTTTATCCTTTGTGCTGTCTGATCATTATCTGCTACTCCAACACAAACATAACCAATTGCATTAGGAGAATGATTTGCCATTGCAGTTAAAGTTTGAATTATTTTACTAAAATTTCCTTGATCAAATTCTCCTCTTTGATTTAGTTGTGTAAAACCTTGTTTAAAGTCATATAAAGTTTGTTCTGTTTTCGATTGAGTTAGTAAAGTTTCAAATTCTGTTAACCATGAATCTTTAGCCGGATCGTTATTATCCCTTTTTTTAAAAAACTTTCTAATGATTCCTTTAACCTTGTCTATATTACGCCTTTTATTTTGATAGCTCCATGTCGGGCCGCTAGTAGTAGTTATATCATTATTAATATTTTTTAAAGATTTTACTAATCCATCATAATTAGCTATTTCCATTTGTTCCTGAAATACTAAATCGTAAAAACTTAAAAATATTATTTGAAAAGGGCGCGGCATATAATTGAGATTATTTAAACTTATTAAATCGCAAAAATTCTTATTAGATTCTTTTAATATTTCACGAAGATGGTTATAAATAATCATAAACTGTTTTTTAATAAATTCGGGTTGCTTTAATACTAATAAAGTTTCTATTCTTTCCTGATTTTCACCATTTTTAAAACCATAATATTCATCTAAGACAGAAGCACTACTTTTGGAAATATCGGGGTGTAGTGTAATATATGCGATAATGTTAGCAACAATTTGTTCATCTTCTGATTGCCTCAGCATTTGTTTTGTTAAAATTTTATTTTTTACCCAAAAGATATCATCAATTTTAATACCATAGTCAAGTTGTTTATTGGTAATACTAATTTTTTTCATCTCATTAAGAAGAATAATGTCTGAAGCTGATACGTCTGATCTTATTTCGCTTGAAATTACTCTAACTAAATTAGCAAATTTAGAAGTCGCACCTGCTGAACGCAATTCCTGTTTTGATAAATGTTTACCGTTAGAGTTGATTCTTCTAAATATCTCGTCAACTTTATCATTATCATCGAAGGAATAAACAGAGAGTGGAAGAATATAACTGCCTATTATTTCACAATATTTTCTTTCAAGAACAGGTTCTTTTTGCACTAATATTTCTTGATCTAATCTAGATTTTGATTCCACCATTGTTTGCAAATCGAAATATTTACCTTCAATATCAAATTCTCCTTCAATAAAAGCAGTAATAGCATTTAATCTTTGCATTCCATCTATAATTTCAAATACAGACTTTTTTTCTTTTTCTGTTTCCGCTAATAAGATAATAGGAACTGGAAAACCTTGTGAAATTGAGTCTATAAATGCTCGTTTTTCTTCTATAGTCCAAACCAATTTTCTTTGATATCTTCTATTAGCATAAAATAGATTATTTACATAAAAATTATAAATCCGTTGTATACTTTCGCTTCTTATTGAAAGTTCTCTTTGAACAGGAGATGATTGAATGTTTGCTGTACTCATAATTACTATCCCTTCCTTGCTAACAAGTATTATTGCGAAAATTTTTAAAAAATTAAAATGCCCGTATTATTCCTTTATGAACGATGCCCAGCAGCAATAGCGTAACCGCCCACCATAGGCGATCGCAACCATGAGAGGAAGGATCGCCCTTAAAGACGCAACAGAAACTAAATTTCGGCAGCTATCTTGTCTAGTCGGTCATTGGTGTCCTTCGCCAGTTGAAGGCAGCCCATCATTGCTAGAGCCATCATTAATCCGAAGGCACTCCAGTCTTCGAGATTGGTAGAGGTGCAATTATAAGCACCGGAAAAGTTCTTGGGTTTGGTTATCCAGTCTGTATTACCCTAAGCCACATTGTCGCCAACGTGACTCGGCTTCAGAACCGTGCATGATACTTTCGCATCACACGTGCTATACACAATTATCACCGGATAACTAATATCCGTTGTCTAGCCCGTGAGCTAGAAACATAGTACAAACGATTAAACTCTCTAATCTTTGCCAAGACTGCCTTACTGTCATCTCCTCGTTCTGGATAAAGTCGCTTACTCAAATCTTGACCATCAATACCCGCTTCTAAGAAAGTGCTACCTTGGCTATTGTGAACAGTTAATGCAAAGCAGTTTCTGATGTTGGCAAACTGCTCTAAATGTTTGTAGTACTGCTTCCACAGAAAGGGATTACGCTTGGCACTTTTGAGTAAACGTTTGGTTTCTTGGTCAAATTGATTTTGCTCATCTTCCTGCAAAACATAGAACTGACGCACAATTCCCTCATCTGTCTCTACCTTTAGCCTCCAAGTATCATAGTTGTTGTAACGATCCCCAAAGACATCTAAAACAGTAAACTCTGTAGATGTAGAAAGAATCGTAGTTTTACCATCAGGAGCCATCACAGGATCTCTGGTGATTAATCTCTCTCCAGGAATAAAGCGATTGATATTTTCACCATATAGATGTGTGCGAATCTGATGATTATAAAAGTCAACTTGAGTATTAGTCCAGGATAAAATTCGGAAACAATCTGGGTTTTGAGCAAATTCTCTCTTCATCTTTTTGCAGGCATAATGCAGCAAAGTTTGACGTTTAACCATCAGCGCCCCATTACTTTTATCAGGCAGATATTTGGCATAAGGCTCAAAAGGAAACTTGCTCTTGGTGACTGCATAGCGAGAAGCAGTGACAAACTCTAACAAAGGGCTACCAGTTCCCTGACGCACAACTTGAGTCAATACTGCTTTATCTGGCACTTGAAAACTAGGGGATTTTCCTTCATTAACTGGATTTAACTGTGCTGGGTCGCCCATGAGAATAATTTT
>JBGTMK010000922.1:0-2790 GCA_041743605.1 Nostoc sp. | reverse complement strand
GATGAGCTATTGTATCGGTGCATTTTTTGTGGATTAGACAAATATTACCGCATTGGAGAGTTTGGATTAGAACTTAGCTCACAAGCGTTTACAGATAGAAATCAAGCTCCTTCTGTTGATAGAGCAAAGCTTCGTGATTATGACCCGCAATGCACGCAGAAAAACCCAGATGATGGTGTCGTGAGTTTAATTGCTGGCGAAGTTCGGATGATAAATGTTTCTCAAAACGATCAAAAAGGCAAGCCAGTTTTTGATTATAAAATTGATGTCTGTCCAAGACCAACAGACGACAATCCATCTCACGCACAAATTGAGCCATCTCCTAATTACACGAACAAAGGAACTTTTAGGAAAGTTGCAGAAAAGCTTGCAAGACTTGCAACCGAGAGAATCAAGAAAGAGGATTGGGAGATTAAGCCACAAGATTTACCACCCTAGTCCTTCGCAATATCCTTATCATCTGTCCACATTCACTTGAAACACCACTCCATTCAGTGGTGTTTTTGTTTGAGCTTGAGATCGCCCTATTGAGGGGTGATGAAAGATTTTTCAGCACGCTAGCTAAACAATTTTTCAACCACTGTGCTTTACGTACAGCACTTCCGGCTATTATGCAATACAATTTTCCTCTTACCCCTCTCCTATCATAGCTTTCAGCTTTGAGGATGTACCTCATAGCCGCCGGAAGTGCTGTATATATGCACTTGTGGACGATAGGGGAGTTAATCCTTTGGAACCGGGATTAGGAGTCACGTCCAGCGCCACGCATCGCCCATGAGCTAACCAAGGCAGTAAGTTTTACTTACTGCCTTGACTTAAAATCATGATTTCGCGTTTAAATTTGTCAAAGATGGATTGAAATTGCTTGACTACATCTCATCGCAAGTCACTTGGAACAGAAATATACCGTAATTCAGAAAGCTAACACAGCGAGAAACTAAAATCACTTTTATTGCAACCCACATCGGATGGTAACAAAATTTATGACCCTACTCCAAACGTGTAGACGCTTGAATATCCATTTCATCCAAAGGTTCTTCGATCGCATTACGTATCCAGTTAAGATCAAAACTATCCTGCGTGTGTGTGGGTTCGCACATAAGATGAAATTTGAACAACGCAGTTCTAGGGATTTCAGACACCCTCATTCGCACATAAAGTGAAATCGATTGTGGCATAAGCGTTTGAGCCAGATAGTGAATTTGCAGATAAAGTGAAATTTTCTGACTTTGATTTAACGAAAGCCCAAATGCTTTTAAAAGTGTACTTTTCAAGTGCGATCACACGCTCTATGGAATTATCAATACATTCTTGATAAGAAGGTAGTCAAGTAGCTTTTGTGCGTAACATCTAAGTCTTTAGGTATAAAATACTATGTTATTGTCAAAAATACTGTGAATTTCTCTGATTAGATGCAAAATTTCAATTTATGTGCGAATTTACTACCTGGCTCAAACGCTTACTCCATAATCGATTTCACTTTATGCGCGAATTAGAGAGGCTGAAAACCCTGTAAATCGTTCTCAAAATTTCACTTTATGGGCGAACCCACAATTAGTCAACGTCTGGGAGTTCAGGTCAAGACAGTACTTCGTCAAGCAGATAAACTAAAGCTTACCTTTCCCCGACCAAATACTAAGGCGAGAGCAACTGAGTTATGTTCATCACTTAAGCCTTGTGTATTTTCATTTATTCAAGCTCCAGATATCCTGGAAAGTTGCCGTAAGCAATGGTTAGAGGTAATTGCAGCTAATGCTGAGGCGGGAAGAACACAATTACGAAGTAAAGCACCAGCAATTTATGGTCAATTATACAAATATGATAAAAATTGGCTTTTAGAGCATCTGCCACCACCACTAACGAATAATGGCACTCTATATGTGGATTGGAATAACCGAGATATTGAAACGCTGGAAGTGGTAAAGGTTGCTGCACAGTGCTTGAAGCAAGATGTCAATCGACCAATTTGGATTAGCAGAACAGCGATCGCTAATTTCCTCGCTCATCCTGCAAGCGCTTGGGTAAAAAGACATCTTAACAGATTACCAAAAACAGCAGAAGTTTTAGCTGAACTGAGCGAAACTAGAGAAGAATTTGCAGTCAGAAGAGTTCAATGGGTAGCGGATGCTTTCCGTCAAGAGAATATTGTTCCCCAGAGGTGGCAATTGGTACGCCGGGCAGGTCTACGTCCAGAGACAACAGAGTTGCGTTTAGTTAAGCAGGCGATCGCAACTGCTTTAGAAATTTTAATCCTATGTGATTTCTCCTAGTAATTCTAAACAGGAAGTAAAACACCAAAATATGCTAGAAGTTAGAGCCACAGTTTAATTGTTTTTCCATTCCACTTGAGAGTAAAATCTTTAGCTATTGGCGATACTCTAAAAACAGCTGCATCTTGGCGTATCTCTCCAGGGAAGTAGTCATCATTGCGTGAACCAAAACCTTTCTCTTGCCGCCATAGTGTATATGTCATATCAACCAATTCATTGTAAGTATTCTGATTAGAATCAATAAGCTGAAACTGGCTAAATGTGAAGTTTCCAGATTTTTTAGATGTGTTTGATAAATCCATCACAACTACTATCATTCTGCCATCAATACTTTCAAAAAGGGATTTCTCTAGCGATAAACCGTTCTGCTCAAAAATTTCAACTACCTCTATTGCACGCCCTCCGGCTTCTGCCTGCCTTTTTTTTCTTTCCTCTTTTATCTTTTGCTCATATTCAGCAATTTTAGCCTGAGCTTGTCGATATAATTCAGAGCTTACAGGTATCTTTGCCAAATTAATAA
>JBGTMK010000921.1:0-4293 GCA_041743605.1 Nostoc sp. | reverse complement strand
ATACATATCCACATAACCTTTGAGATTAGCTTCTTTTTCTAACCTAATAAGTGAACGCTGACGATAATGAGGTAGCATATCTAAAGAACCGTGACCTAGTACGGCAGCGATATATTCATCCTCTACTTCACAATGAGCCATAATGCTGGCTTTCGTGCGGCGAAACATATGGCTAGTTAGTTTAAATCTGTTGCCATGTTTGTCTTTTAAGTCTGCTACCTCTCGAAAATTAGTTAGCCAGGTACTAATTTTCAATCTGGTAATTGTTTGGGGTTTATAAAACAGTGTTGTGTCTAATTCTCTGTCAGCCCAAGGAATACTTTGATGATGAGTATAAACGGTACAAAATAGTTTATCGAATTCAGAATCTCTCCCAAATTGAGCATCAAGAAATCTCTGCTGTTCTTGGACTAATTCAGCTACTAAAGGATGAATCTGAACAAACCGCCAGTGTTTGCGTTTTTCAACCCAACGTAGTAAGAACCATTTGTCACCTTCTTGTTTCAGGCTATGGCGTGGCATAGTGAGAATTTCTCCAATGCGGCAGCCTAACACCAATTGCAAGCGAAAAAGTCTTTCAAGTGTCGGGGGGAATAAATCGAATTTCTCGTAGATTTGGTAGAGGACTTCCTCTGGAATTGTTTCAATTTTAGGAGATTTTTTTTTGAGTTTAATGGGGGTAAAGGCAATTTCCAACCATTGTTCTTCTTTCCAAAGATTGAGGGCGTAAGCAATCGCATTCTGACGATTACCGCTATTAATTTCGCTAATAAATTGATGGAGGAGTGCTTCTGTCAAAGATTGGGGTTGTGTATATCCATACTTACACAAAAAACGATCTAAGTGGTTTAAACAGCCAACTCGATGAATAATCCGACCGAGGGAATATCGCTCTCGAATGCTGGCTTTAATGGTTAGTTGGGTCAGCCGTTTTAACCAAGGCAGTGAAAACTTGTGAAAGTAAAGATGATAATGCCCATTAATTCGGCATTCTTCTTGGCTATAACCCAATTCTAACAGTGACCAAACATCTTGATTCATCAAAGGATCATTAATCCACTGTTTCCCTAACTCAGAGAGTGTGATTCGCTCCTGTAATGCTTGCGGTGCAAATGCTTCTGCCATTAATTTTCTTCTTCTCTTAAGTATTGGTCTAGGGTCATTTCATCGAGAACATGACTGTAAATGTCTTTCGTTGTGGCAATTGAACGATGTCCTAAAAGCTGTTGTACATATTGGTCAAGATAATTGTCTTGCAGCATTCTAGTAGCGAAGGTATGGCGAAATAAGTGCGGATGTGCTTTAATTCCTGTTCGTTTGTGGAGTTGGTCAAATAATTTGTACTTACGGTATTCGGTGCTAATTGTCGCTTTCTACAGTAGTTCAAAAATCTTTGGATTGGCTCTATGGGTAGGCAGGTTTCAGGGTCGAAGACACAGCTAAATCGTGACTCTGTGTGAGGCGATATCGCCCATTCTACCTTGGTCATTTTCTACGTTGTGGAAATTAATTTGTTTCTACCCTAACGCAAAAATTAGGGCTGTTGTTGTTGTTCTTTCCACGTTGTAGAATTAATTGTTGTTGTATATATAAAGTGGCTATCATATGCTGTTTCATACACGCAGACGGGGAAATGTATCGCCAGGACAACTATCTTTGTGGTAGAAAAACTAGTAGTTTAAGACAAATCAATAGTAGATAGTTATGATAAAGGGAAAAGATAAATATTATCTTTCTAATTCAAGATAACAACATTTGCTGACGCAACAACTTCGTTGAAGCAATTGAAGTTGTATAGACATGAAAACTACTACGAGTTCTAACCCAAAAACTAACCAAAAATTAGTAAAATCTGCACAGCAAATTCAAAAAAGAAGCACCTTCATAAGCGAAGCAGATTACTACGAGTACGAAGCAGAATTAGCACAAGAAAAATCAGACTACTATCACTTGCAGTACGGATACTAAATTCAATCTCCCTTCAAGCATCAACTCTTCTTAGTCAACAACTAGTAGCAGCTAACTGCTAGTTGTTTTTTATATCAAAAGTAAATTATGACTCAAGCAATTGAACGCGAAATCAACCAACTCACTCTCAAAGAATTAAGCCTAGATGCTGCTAAACTTTGGTCACAGATAGAAGAAGCAAGCGAGTTAGGCGAACAGGGTAATGTAGAACAACTCTTACAAGAAGTTATGGGTGTTCAAGATGGTATCGAAACCAAAATCGATGCGATCGCCTGGGTAGTTGACCAGTTAAATCTTGACCTTGAAACCTGGGAGGAAAGAAAAGCGCGAGTAGCCGAACTCCACGACAGGGTAATTTCACGTCGCAAAACTCAACTTGAACAAATCAAGCGCACCCTCATCCATCTGCACGAGATTGGATTAATCAGTGACAAAAACATCGGTAAAGAAAGGGTAATTGAAATCAGGGATAACCCACCAAAAGTCGCTAACTTACTAGTAGAAGTAGATGATGAAGATTTTCCTGATGAATTTAGAGTTATTAAGTACCAAGCTAATAACAAGGCAATTATTGAAGCCTATAAATCTGGTAAAGATATTAGCAATGTTGCCGAGGTAACTATCGGGAAGCAGGTGCGGTTTAAGGTGCAATCAGGTAGTAAGTCTCGCAACAAGAAAAACCACAACTAATGGCATACGCCCCAAGCATGTGAATCAAACATAGGTATATCCCATCATTTTACAAAAACATCATCAAATGGTTAAGGGTTAAACCTTAATCATTTTTATTTTTTCTAAAAACTATAGCTCAATTTTAAACTTATTAAAAAAATCATCAAAACTTTGCCTAAATTTAAACTCAGTGAAGATATAATCGATGACATTGGATATATCAATGACAGCAACAGTAACTATGTCTGGCTAGGTACAAAAATCGTTACAATATTTGGTATATTTAAACTTATTTAGTGTGGCTAAATAGGTAATTGCAATTGATTAGGTAGTTTCTATTTTTCAACTATCAATATGATAATTCAAACTACTGCTAAGTTTAAGTTTAATCTGAAGGGATGCAATCACCCTAAATAAAAACTTAAATATTAGGCATCGGGAGCAGCCTTAAAATGTCATATAACAAAAACCGAAGTATAGTTATCCGTAACGCTATTATCGATAGTTTTTTTATCCTCTGGTGTTTAGTTTGGCGCACTGGTTTGGGGCTAACCTTTTTTATCATCTATGCTTCCCTTGGCTACATATATAGCTGGCCATTCTATCTTCCAATTTCGATTATTTTGGGATTTGCACCTTGGGGTTGGAAGGTACAAGAAGAAAGAAGGGATAGAGAAGAAGAACGAAAAATGAGGAAGTTGGAAAATAAAATTGGGGATGGTTTTATCTATGCCAAAGCTGAATCAAATATCGAGATAAATTACAGGGGAGTTATCTTCCTCAAGTCAGTTTTTGGTCTATTTAGTAGCGGCTTTTGGGGGATAATACTTGGCTGGAAAGCTATTTTGGGTATGGTAGTACAATTAGTAGATAATATCAGAACAGTTATTAAGTACATATAAATGAACAGGTTCATCTAACCAAAGCAAACCAAACTCAAAAGTTATCTTATCACTATTCCTACATCAGTTTGATACAAAAAGTATCAAAACTTGGTTTGATGCTGAAACTTTGCTTAACGGGAAAGTTATCATATCAATACTCCCGACACTCCCGACACCAAGCACAACTAAATAATTAAAATTCATTTACCCATATTAAATATTTCTGGTTTTGGGATAACATCAAAGCCGATATAGTAATATTGTAAAAGTTATTTTTAATATCACACAAGCTAACGCTTAATATAAATGGCAACCTGGCATATCGCTTCATAAATAGCCAGTTACTAGTTATATCAACAGGAGTTAAAACAATGGAATTAGCACAGTATATCCTAACAGGACTTCTTTACGTTATTATTTACGGATTTTCTACTCTCTTTATTTTCCAATTCTTGCTAGATATATCTATCGCTTTTGAAAAACACTGTAACTGCACTACATCTACAAAACACAGTGTAATTAAGACCGAGACCTTAACTGGAAAATCCAAAATTAATATATCTAACAAAAACAAAAATCAACTATCTACAACCAAAAAGATGACTGTTCAACACTTAAGAAAAAGATGCTCACAAGCTGGAATAAAATGGAGTTATGCTATCCAAGAATCCAAAACAGGTAAGAAACGACATCTCAATCGAGAAGAAATGTTAATAGCTTTAACCCAGATTAAACAATCAGCATAATAAAAATATAAACTGATAGTAAT
>JBGTMK010000920.1:0-14911 GCA_041743605.1 Nostoc sp. | reverse complement strand
TGTAAACGTGCTATTCAATTGTCTGTAATATGAGTAACGACATAGATCTGATCAAACGTCTTGACCCCAGTGCGATGGATCAGATCATGCTTTATCTGGCTTTTAGTGCCATGCGGACGAGTGGGCACAGGCATGGGGCATTTCTAGATGCAGCCGCAACGGCAGCAAAGTGTGCAATTTACATGACTTATCTAGAGCAGGGACAAAACCTGCGAATGACAGGGCATTTGCACCACCTGGAGCCGAAACGGGTAAAAATTATTGTAGAAGAAGTCAGACAGGCGCTAACAGAAGGCAAACTGTTAAAAATGTTGGGTTCTCAAGAACCTCGCTATTTGATTCAATTGCCTTATGTCTGGCTAGAAAAATATCCTTGGCAACCGGGGCGATCGCGCGTTCCTGGTAGCAGTCTGACAAGTGAAGAAAAAAGACAAATTGAGCAAAAGCTCCCCAGTAATCTACCTGATGCCCAGTTAGTTAGCTCTTTTGAGTTTCTGGATTTGATTGAGTTTTTGCACAGGCGATCGCAAGAAGACTTGCCACCCGAACACCAAATGCCTTTGAGTGAAGCTTTGGGTGAGCATATCAAGCGCCGTTTGCTCTATTCAGGAACAGTAACCCGCATTGATTCTCCTTGGGGAATGCCCTTCTACGCTCTTACCCGTCCTTTTTATGCCCCAGCAGACGACCAAGAACGTACTTACATCATGGTAGAAGATACCGCTCGGTATTTCCGCATGATGAAAAATTGGGCAGAACGACGACGAAATGCCATGCGCTTGTTGGAAGAACTTGATATTCTTCCAGAAAAAATGGAGCAAGCTATGGAAGAATTGGATGAAGTTATTCGTGCCTGGGCAGATAAATATCACCAAGATGGAGGGATTGCAGTGGTTTTACAGACAGCTTTTGGCGAAAGAGAAGATTAGTAGAGCTACGCAAAATTCAAAATTCAAAAAGCTTACTTATAAGCTTTTCACCGATTTTGTCCCTTGCTTAAAAGTAAGGGGATGGTTTGTCTATTTATACTGTAACACTGTACTCGTAGTACAAAAGTCACAAAATTATTTGTGACTTTTGTATTGGAAGTGTTTAGTTTGCATAATTTGCAAGCACAAGGTAATTATGGCGGGTTTTATATAGATATTTTTCCTTCAGTCATAGTAGTACTTTGTCAAGCTAATTTTGAAATTTTAAGGTTTGTAGTAAGCACTTTAGTGCTTAAAAATCCAGGACTAAAGTCCTGACTACAAACTTATTCTTCCATCAGAATTAATGGGACACATTAATAGTAGGGTGGGCATTATTGCCCACCCTACTAATTAATCTGTATTCTCAGTCAATTAATTACAAAACACTGTAATTTAATTAGTGCCTGGTTGCGCTGGAACAAGCGGTTGCGTTGGAAATGGGGTAGTCTCGAAACTTGGACTTGATCCCGCAGGAATTACGGTAGGCGGTGTAGACGAAGATGAAGCACCGATAACACTATCATCAGCACTGATACAGGTATCTAGCGCTTGATTAGCGGGAAAGTCGATTTGACTACGCAAGCCAACCACACACTGGCCAAAACGCACGGGTAACAAACTACGTCCACAGTAATCTAAAACTGCCGGATTAGCTTCTTCCTTAGTACTTAAGCTGACGCCAACTACACAGGTAGCTAACTCTTCAGGACGCCGGGCCTTCCCACAAGAAGAAAGCGCATCTGTGGAGGCAATTTGGGTTTCCTTCTCAATTTTAACTACGCAAGCAGCAAAATCCCTGGGACGTAGTGCTGCTGCACAAGCCTCTGATGCCGCTTCTGCCGTTACACCCACGCTCAGAAGGCGACCCGCACAGACACTATAATCATTGTTAACAGCGATCGCTGTATTGGGTAAGATCGTTGTCAACCATCCAGCTATAGCCAAAACTGGTATTGTTAAATTCCTGGAGGTCGAACTGGCTTGTTTGTTCTTCCCTCTGTTAACCACTTTTTTGCTCATTGACATTGCCATTCTCCAAACACCCAAAGTTATGCTAACTTAAATATTTTAAAAATCCTCTGCAATTAAAGAATTTCAGCGGTAGCAAGGTATAGACATAATTAATTATGCTGAAAATTGTGTTAATATAACTGTTTGAAAGATAAGTAGGCAACGTAAAAAGTATTTCAAAGTTAAGAATACTACGTAAACCAATCTGATGATTGAGTAGCCTACGAAACTAAATAAACACAAAAAAGTTATGGGCAGGAGTACGGCGTGACAGGTCGGAATTCAGGCTTGGAGGCTAGTTTGTCGGGTTTACCGATTAAAAGCAACTGGCGCAAAAATCGATGCGTCTACCTTGGTGAGATACGTCTTACCTCGGTAAGCAGCTTCAAAAAACCAAGAATTCCCTGATTAAAAATCAGGGGAGTGTCAAAATTGAATGTTTCGGTAAAGTTTAAACAGGATTAGATTAAGGAAACTCATGTCCCGATATAGAGGGCCCCGCCTCAGAATTGTACGCCGCTTGGGCGATTTACCAGGATTGACCCGTAAAAGCGCCAGACGCGCTTACCCACCTGGTATGCATGGTCAGAACCGCAAGAAGCGCTCTGAGTATGCTATCCGTTTAGAAGAAAAGCAAAAGCTCCGCTTCAACTACGGTTTGACTGAAAAGCAATTGCTGCGTTATGTGCGGAAAGCCAGACGTGTTACTGGTTCTACCGGACAAGTGTTGCTGCAATTGCTAGAAATGCGCTTGGATAATACCGTTTTCCGCTTGGGTATAGCCCCGACTATCCCAGCGGCTCGCCAACTGGTGAATCACGGTCACGTAACTGTTAACGGTCGTGTGGTGAATATTGCCAGCTACCAATGCCGTCCTGGTGAAACAATTGCAGTCAGGGATCGGGCACAATCACGGAAGTTGGTGGAAGCTAACTTGCAGTATCCCGGTTTGGCAAACCTCCCCAGTCATTTGGAGTTTGACAAAAATAAGTTGGTTGGTAAAGTCAACAGCGTTATTGAACGGGAATGGGTGGCATTACAAGTTAATGAACTACTTGTGGTTGAGTACTACTCACGACAAGCGTAATAGTCATTTGTCTTTAGTCATTTGTCCTTAGTTATTTGCAAAGGACAAATGACCAATGACTAACCACCAATTTGTGACATAGTGCGTGTATATGTACCTAAAATGCCAGAATCGCGCCCTTTAAAGTTAATTTCTGGCTTGATTCCGAGTAAATGGCTCACCTGCTCTTGTAATTGAGCGGTGCTAGTGCCAGAACGCAGAGCAGTTTTTAAATCTATTTGACCAGTTTCATTTAATAAACAGGGACGCAGCCAGCCATCGGCACTCAGGCGCATCCGGTTACAGCGATCGCAAAAACATTCTGACATTTGACTAATAAATCCCAGTGTCCCCTTCGCACCGGGAATTTTAAAGACATCAGCAGGGCCAAAACCACGAACTTGTGATTCTGTCAAGCCCCAGCGATCGCGGATTTGTTGCCGTAAATCGGCTGAAGATACCCAACCGCGATCGCCAAATAAATGCACATTACCAATGGGCATAAATTCGATAAATCGAACGTGCCACTGTTTCTCAATTGTTAAGGCAGCTAAATCTAGAATTTCGTGGTCATTCACACCAGGAATCACCACCACATTCAGCTTCAGGGGGTCGAATCCAACTTGATGGGCAGCTTGAATTCCCTGCCAAACTTGTTGCCAACGAGAACGGCCCTGATTACCGATAATTTGATCAAAAATGTCGGGATCAAGAGAGTCCAGACTAATATTAATTCGTCGCAGACCAGCATTGTAGAGGTTTTGTGCCATCGGAGCCAGCAAAAAACCGTTGGTGGTCATTGAGAGGTCTTCCGTTTGGGGAAAAGAAGCGATCGCACTTACCAAATCCACCACACGCGGACGCAATAAGGGTTCACCCCCAGTTAAACGAAACCGATTAAAGCCTACTGGAATAAATACCTCTTCAATTAAGGTGAGCAACTCCTCATCAGTCAACAGCTGTTGCTTGAGAATATAGTCCAGTTCTACTCCCTCTGGCATACAGTATTGACAACGAAAGTTACAGCGATCGATTAAACTAATGCGGAGGTAGTCTACCTGGTTCATCGTTTTATTTTTATTCTCTCTGATCAATGAAAGACCTCACTGAGGTGGTTTACCCCTTCATACTATATTTGTTGTAATTCAAAATACCGCACTCCCCCTTAAGTGATAGTCCGCAGATTGTGGCATAATAAGCCGATCGCATCCACTAGTTAGTCATCAATCGTGCAAGATACCGACTCCATCAACGACCTTGCTGCTGCGTTACTACAGCCAGCAGATATCAGCTTTGAACTGCCCGATCCAGAAGATGAACAGATTTTAGAGTCAGATTTTCAACAGCAGCTCGAAATAGCTTGGCAGGTATGCGATCGCTTTGATTTGCAAACTGAAATCTGGCGGGGGCGAATTTTACGGGCTATCCGCGACAGAGAAAAAGTCGGTGGCGACGGACGCGGTACTGGTTTTCTGCGATGGCTAAAAGAGCGGGAAATCAGCAAAAGTCAAGCATACTCCTGGATTCAACTGGCGAATAGTGCTGATAGTCTGATCGAAGACGGTAAACTTGACCCTGGTTCTGTGAATAACTTCAGTAAACGGGCATTTGTGGAAACCTCCAAAGCATCGCCAGAAGTGCAACAGATGGTGAGTGAAGCCGCCCAAAAAGGCGATCGCATCACCAGGCGGGAAGTCCGTCAACTTAGCGATGAATGGACAGCCATGTCCTCAGATTTATTACCGGAAGCAGTTAAAGAAAAAGCAGCAGATAACACCCTTCCCCCGCGCTACATCGCCCCACTGGTGAAGGAAATGGAAAAACTGCCAGAATCGCATCAAAAGTTTATCCAGAAAGAAATAGCTGCCAATCCTGATGTGGATACTCTCAAACAGGTAACTACCGAAGCGCGTAACTTGGCGAAATATCTCAAAGGGGCGGCTCAAGTTCAGGCGCTAACGCAGGAAAATGTTGATATTGAAACAGCCTTAGAAGAAGCGCAAAGAGTCGGCTGTTTGAGCATTGCTGCTGATTTGGTAAATCAAGCATCGCAGATTGAACAAACGATCGCTAAATTGTACATGACTTGGAAACGGATCGGTAATTTAGCAGATCGATTATATGTAGATACTGGTGCAAGTACACCCAACTTGCGATCGCTCCTCACTTGCTTGGAACCTCTGGGTGGTGAAATCATGGAATTGCAACTTAGTGGTGCGACTGAACACACTGTTCGTTTGCAAATTCAGGAAACGAGTTAGGGTGTGGGGATTGGGGAGTTTGGAGTCATTCTCACTCTCCTCTTTCTTTTCAACATCCTCACCCACATCAAACCCTTGACTTCTCTACAAGACGCTGCACGAATGCGGTTTGTTATTCTAAATCTACAACTTCTTGCGGCAACTCAAATAAACCATCTTCCCCAGCTTCAAAATCAATAACCTGATACACAGCATCAATATTTAATTCACCATAAATATGAGGAAATAATTCCCCTATTTCAGCAGGTTCATAGCGAATTTCAGCTTGTACTTTTTCAGAATCAATAAAAAGTAGTACTAATTCTTTTTGATTATCAAAAAATCTCTTGGCAACCTTGAGTATTTGCGTTGATTTTGAACAATGTATAAAACCTTCACTTTCTAACGAATCAGCGCGATATGTACCGAGATTTTTTGCTTGTTCCCATTGTTGGCGTTTGGTAATATGGAGAATGGTGTTCATATTGATTGTATTATTTTACGAATAGGATCTAAAGTTAATTCTGTTTCAATAAATTAATCTGGATAAAATTCAAAAACTAAATTATTTAGCTTGTTACTATTAGGGTATATAGATATCAAAATTTCTAATTTGCCTTTCTGCCAACCGTTCCCATCAATTTTAAGAACCTGACAATATTTGACAGCATTGAGTTTAATTTCACTGAATAGTATTGACTCGTCTCCAGCAGAGATACTGCCAAACAAACTACCAACCGAATCATTTTTAATTTGAGTTTTATACGTACAAATTTCCTGACGCCATTTTTTTATAATTTGTCGTATAACTAACTCTCTTAATTTACTTACTTTATAAGTATCATTTTCCAATAAAATAACATCATCATCACAGTCTAAAGAAATAAATTTATTTTTCATGTCAATATTTATACTATTAATTCAGAGATTGCATATATTATATACTTACTAATAAATAATACTATGCTATTATTAGCACCACTTTAGTATAAATACTGAAAAAAAGACTGTAAATAAATAACTTGAGTAGGTATCTAGCGATCGCTTTACAACATCATTTTTTAAAATCTCACGCCCAGACACAAAGCTTTCTTTTGCGGCTTTGCGTAACTCCTAGATTCTATAAATCAGGTGGAATACAAATATCCGGCGCACACAACCCAGGAAATTGCAGCGTTGTCACCTCAAAAGTATCCAAATTTACGCAACGAATAGCATGATTATTGGTATCAGCAATATATAGATATGAATCCATAGCACTCAATCCTGAAGGTTCAAAAAAGCGGCTATTTTTACCTTGAGCATTTTGTAAACCAGCAAAACCATCTCCCAAAACTGTTTGACAATTCCCACTAGGACTAACTAATTTAATTTTATGGTTATAGGTATCTGCCACCCACAGAAAATTCTGGGCATATTCCACTCCTAAACAGTGTTGCAAACGGACATCTTCACCTTGTCCATCTACATCCCCAAAGTCAAATAAACCCCCACTACCGCAAACAGTTCGTACTTGGTACGGTTCGACAATTCCAACACCACGAATTGAACTAACTTCACTGTCAGCAATATATAATTCTTGCCCATTATTAGTAATACCACTAGGTTGAGCAAAAGCAGATTCAGTAAATGAACCATCAATACACGCTTCTGCACCAGTACCAGCATAAGTTTTGATAATGCCAGTTTCTAAATCCATTTCCCAAATTTGATGCGGCCCAGCCATTGCAATAAATAAGGTATTTCCTACTTTCACTAAATCCCAAGGGGAATTCAGCGCGGTTTCTAAACCAGCACCACCATGAGGATGAATATTGCGGCTTTGTTCACCATTTCCTGCAATAGTTTCAACTATTTGGCGCTTTAAATCAACTCGCCGCAGAACATGATTTTCTGTATCAGCAACATAAAGAATCTGATTTTCAGTATCAAATACCATTCCCTGTGGTGCAAAAAATTGCGCTTCGTTAAAAGCACCATCGGTTAAACCTGATTTTCCAGTACCAATTAAGTGCAAAATTTCTCCATCAAAGCTACTCACAACCAGGCGGTGATGTCCAGAGTCAGCGATGAATAAACCGGCTTGGGTAGCTAGAACTTTACCAGGAAAAGCTAAGGGTGTGATTAATGGTTGGCGCTGTTTTTCCAAAGTTAAGCTGATTTCTTGAAAATTAATTGTGCCTTTTTTTTGATGTTGCTGAATTAACTTTTGAATCAACTCGTCTAAAGTGTCACGGTTTCCTTCACCAGAAATCTGGCCAATCACGTAACCTTCTGGATCAATAATTATTAATGTAGGCCAAGCACGAACAGCATATTCTTGCCAAATCCGAAAATCTCTGTCAACTACAACTGGATGTTCAATGTCGTAACGTAGTATGGCTTGACGGATGTTTTCTGTTTCTTTTTCGTTGTCAAATTTTGCGGAGTGAACGCCGATAATGGTAAGGCTATCTTTATATTTTTGTTCTAAATATTTCAGGTTTGGCAGAATATGTAGACAATTAATGCAGCAGTATGTCCAAAAATCTAAAATTACGACTCTACCTTTGAATTGTTTAAGAGACAAAGACTTATCGGTATTTAGCCAAGAGTAATTTTGTGGTAATTCTGGCGCTCTAACACGGGGAAGCATAATAATTCGTAGTTCGTAATTCGTAATTCGTAATTAATAAATGCAAGGTTTATGCTTATTGACTATATGTAATTTAAGGTGGCTGTATCTGTTGTGAAAGGATTGGAAAAATTAACTAGTACGGAGTTATCAGTTTGGGTAGAACAAGCTAAAGTCCAGGCTAAACGGGGACGAGTTATTGATCGCATTCCGCAATTAGCTAAGGCTAATCCTGGTTGGTTTGCAGCCCATATCTGCTGTGAATCGGGGAAAAGTCTCAGTTTTGGGGATATAGCTTGTATTTTCCCGCTAATGAGCGTGATTAAGACATTTTCTCTCCTTTATCTGCTGGAACGTTTTGGAGCAGAAACGGTTTTTAAGTGGGTTGGGATGAAACCATCGGATGCACCCTTCAATTCTTTAGAACAATTAGTTAGCGATCGCGGCCACCCCCGCAACCCTATGATTAATAGTGGAGCAATCACCCTTGCAAATAAACTACCAGGAAAGGATGCTAATCAACGCACTCTTTTATTTTGTCAATGGCTCAACCAATTAGCAGGTTGCAAATTAAGCTTAGATGAGGTAATGCTGGCTTCAGTGCGATTAACCCGCTCAACAGCCAATGTAGCGATCGCAAACTATCTCGCCGAAGCTGGTCATTTAGAAAATCTGGAAACATCACTTGACACTTACGAGCAAATATGCTGTATTTCTGGGCGAGTTGAAGATTTAGCCCTGTTAGGAAAACTTCTAGCTTGTGAAAATAGCCGTTTATCAGCACAAAATCGCCGGATTGTCAATGCTGTGATGTTAACTTGTGGGTTATATGAAGCTTCTGCCCAATTTGCAGTCAAGATTGGTTTACCGATGAAATCAGGGATTGGTGGTGGACTTGTAGCAATAGTACCAGGTGAGGGAGCGATCGCTTGCTACAGTCCTGGGTTGGATGATATCGGAAATCCTGTAGGTGCGATCGCATTTGTTGAGGCTTTAGCGCAAGAGTTGCAGTTGAGTATTTTTGGTTAACTCTGATTTTTCTGTTTCGGGAGCGCTTATTTTAGGTAACGGCGTTGATTCAGTAGTCGGCGTTACCTCCGGTTGTGGTTCTGGTGCTGGAGACTCGATAATCTCTGGCAGTGTAGGTGGCAAACTAGGAGATGGCGCCACTGTTACTTCTGGAGTTGGTGTCTTGACCGTTCGACGGTTGAAAAATCCACCAAATCTAGATTTTGTTGGCTGAGGCGCAACTTTTTCAGGTAGCGGTGTTGATTCAGGAGTCGGCGTTACCTCTGGCTGTGGTTCTGGTGTTGGCGTAATTATTTCTGGTACCGGAGACTCGATAATCTCTGGCAGCGTGGGTTGCAAACTCGGAGATGGTGCAACTGTTGTTTGTGGTGTGGGAACTTTACCAGCCCCACGATTAAAAAATCCGCCAAATCTAGGTTTTGTTGGTTGAGGGATAACTTTTTCGGGTAACGGCGTTGATTCAGGAGTTGGCGTTACCTCTGGCTGTGGTTCTGGTACCGGAGACTCAATGATTTCTGATGGTGTCGGGGATAAGGTGGGAGATGGTACAGCCGTTGGAATTTCCAATTTTGGTTGTTCTGGCTGTGTTTTAGATTCTTTGGGAACTTCAGTTTCAGGAATGGGCTGTTTTTCTAGCTTCGGTTGTATTTGGGGTGTTTTTTCAACAGAAGGCGTAGGTGTGGGTTTAGGTGCAAGTCTATAATTCGGGTCTACAATGCCCCGCACCTCATCTGCTGTGAGTTCTCCTCTCACAATTTTTGATAAAGTGTCTTTACCCTTTGGCTGGTAGTCAATCAACCGGACTGTGGTATTAAAGGCATTTTTGAGAGGATTTCCCTGGTTATCGAGAAATTCTAACTTTATCCAGTTTTTACCAGTTTGGAAACCTTTAAGATAAACAGCTTGCCAGCGATCGAAAATAAAGCTTTCACCATTAATTGTGACGCGGATACGCCAATCACTAAATCCGTCGTTAGAGTTTTCCTTGTCAACCAGGTGTAAGGGAGCGTTAGTTAGATAAAAATCCAGTAATATTGGCTCTGCCCCATAGCTACTTTGAGGACGGCTGTAAGTTAGCAGCGGTAACTTGGCATCTGGGTTGTTGTCGTCGGTTTTGGTAAAGACGTGAAATGTTGTCTGGGCATAAGCGCCTTCATTCTTAAAGCTTTCATGCCAAGGACGAGAAGCGAAGACGCGCAGGGTATGAGTACCTGGAGACAAGTCTGGCAAAACCAAGGGCTGATTCAGGTCGTAAACAGGTATATAAGGTTGATTATCCAAAATTACATGGAGATGTGGCCCCAATTGTAATTGTGGGTCTTTAAATATTGGTAGATCCTTAACCTGAAAACTGGCTGTGACTTTATCATCTTGGAAAACTTCATCAGATTTTGGAGTAACAATTGTCACTTGTGGCTGATAAACTTCCAAAATTGTCCGCAGTTCTTGAATAACAGATGGTGGGGAAACTTCCGAAAATTGCTTTGAAATTTGAGAAATCTGTGGAGAGTTTTCTCTATAGCTATTAGATACTTCCTGGCTAGCGACTTTCTCGCCGCAACTGGTCAAGCTTAATACCAGCACCAATGTCATTATCCACCTAAGAATCGGGAACCTCTCAGGGAGGAGCTTCTCTAACACCCTTTTCTGCCACGAGTTCATGCGTTGCACCCAGTGATAGTCTTCGACAATTGACAGATTATTTTCGCTCAAACTGTCCATCTGGAACTATAGCCCAAAAGGTGAAATCTACCTCACATCGCCTAAGTTTTCCTGTGTCTATTCCAGTAGATTTTAAAATAAGTCATACTTTTTACAGCTTTTTACTTACAACAATGGAAAGATGACACAAATGTTCATGAGTAATAGTAGTAAAAGCTGGAACGCCCAACACATACAGCAAAACCATAAAACTTACGAATTGTTATTCTTTGTAAATTAAAATGGTTAATCTATTGACTTTTAGACAAATAGTTTGACGTTAAAAGGCAGATAAGGTGGGAATTTCAGCAATATTCCACCAAGTTTGAATTATTGTTAAAATATCTCCAACAAAGTGCAGGTGAAGACTCTATAATTCAACGAGAAACAACTCTCCACATAGGGTCTTCATCGCGGCTTCAGTAAAATTCTGAGTATCCGGTAATGGTTCACTTTGTGGTATTCATGATTCCTCATTCCTTATCAAGAGAGGAGGTCAAATGACAATAAGTCCTCCGGAGCGAGAGGAAAAGAAGGCAAGAATCATCGTCGATAATGACCCAGTTCCAACCTCATTTGAGGCATGGGCAAAACCTGGACATTTTGACAGATCCTTAGCCAGAGGTCCCAAAACCACCACATGGATTTGGAACCTGCACGCACTCGCCCATGATTTTGATACACATACAAGTGATTTAGAAGACATATCCCGCAAGATATTCTCAGCCCACTTCGGCCACTTAGCCGTAGTGATGGTTTGGTTTAGCGGGATGATTTTCCACGGCGCGAAGTTTTCTAACTACGAAGCTTGGTTAAGCGACCCGTTAAACGTTAAACCAAGTGCCCAAGTTGTTTGGCCCATTGTCGGGCAAGACATTTTAAACGGTGATGTTGGCGGTGGTTTCCACGGTATTCAAATCACCTCCGGTTTGTTCCAAGTATGGCGTGGTTGGGGGATAACAAACTCCTTCCAGCTTTATGTAACAGCGATCGGTGGATTGGTATTAGCAGGCTTATTCCTATTTGCCGGCTGGTTCCACTACCACAAACGCGCTCCTAAACTGGAATGGTTCCAGAATGTGGAGTCGATGCTGAATCACCACTTGCAAATATTGCTAGGTTGTGGTTCCTTGGGATGGGCAGGTCACTTAATCCACGTGTCCAATCCGACCAACAAGCTTTTGGATGCAGGTGTTGCTCTCAAAGACATCCCCTTGCCCCACGAGTTCATCTTGAACAAAGACTTGTTGACCGAGTTGTATCCCAGCTTTGCTGCTGGTTTAGCACCTTTCTTCACCTTGAACTGGGGTCAGTATGCTGACTTCCTCACCTTCAAGGGCGGTCTGAACCCGGTAACAGGTGGCTTGTGGATGACTGACATTGCTCATCACCATTTAGCGATCGCAGTTCTCTTTATCATTGCTGGTCATCAATACCGTACCAACTGGGGTATTGGTCACAGCATTAAAGAGATCCTAGAAAACCACAAAGGCCCTTTCACCGGTGAAGGTCACAAAGGTCTCTACGAAAACCTGACCACATCTTGGCACGCTCAGTTGGCTACTAACCTGGCCTTCTTGGGTTCGCTGACCATCATCATCGCGCATCACATGTACGCGATGCCCCCCTATCCATACTTGGCAACTGATTACGCTACGCAGTTGTGCATATTCACTCACCATATGTGGATCGGTGGCTTCTTGATTGTTGGTGGAGCGGCTCACGCTGCGATCTTCATGGTGCGGGATTACGATCCAGTTGTGAATCAAAACAACGTGTTGGATCGGGTAATTCGTCACCGAGATGCGATTATTTCCCATCTAAACTGGGTGTCTATTTTCCTCGGCTTCCATAGCTTTGGACTTTACATCCACAACGACACAATGCGTGCATTGGGTCGTCCTCAAGACTTGTTCTCTGATACAGGGATTCAATTGCAGCCAGTATTTGCCCAGTGGATACAAAATATCCATGCCTTGGCTCCTGGTACAACTGCACCTAATGCCCTAGAACCAGTTAGCTATGTCTTTGGCGGCGGTGTCTTGGCTGTTGGCGGTAAAGTGGCAGCTGCACCCATTGTTTTGGGCACAGCGGACTTCCTAATTCACCACATTCACGCTTTCACCATTCACGTCACCGTCCTAATTCTGCTCAAAGGTGTGCTGTACGCTCGTAGCTCTCGTCTGATTCCAGACAAAGCAAACTTGGGCTTCCGCTTCCCTTGCGACGGCCCCGGTCGTGGCGGTACCTGTCAAGTCTCCGGTTGGGATCACGTATTCCTCGGACTTTTCTGGATGTACAACTCCATATCGATTGTAATTTTCCACTTCAGCTGGAAGATGCAATCAGATGTTTGGGGAACCGTAGATGCAGATGGGACTGTAACTCATATCACTGGTGGTAACTTCGCCCAAAGCGCCATTACCATCAACGGTTGGTTACGAGACTTCTTGTGGGCACAAGCTACACAAGTCATCAATTCCTATGGCAGTGCGCTATCTGCTTATGGTCTACTCTTCTTAGGCGCTCACTTTGTCTGGGCATTCAGCTTGATGTTCCTGTTCAGTGGTCGCGGCTACTGGCAAGAACTGATTGAGTCCATTGTTTGGGCGCATAACAAACTGAAGGTAGCACCAGCAATTCAGCCTCGCGCTCTGAGCATTATTCAGGGTCGGGCTGTAGGGGTAGCTCACTACCTCTTAGGAGGAATTGCCACAACCTGGGCATTCTTCCATGCACACATCCTTTCAGTAGGGTAGCAATCAGTTGTGGAGTGCTGAGTGCTGAGTGCTGAGTGCTGAGAAAATACTCAAAACTTGGTACTCAGGACTCAAAACTCAGGACTCTAAACGCTGGTATTTGATGGCTAAAGGTCAGAGGATTTATTAAACCTATGGCGACAAAATTTCCGAAATTTAGCCAGGATCTCGCACAGGACCCGACGACTCGTCGGATATGGTATGCGATCGCTACAGGCAACGATTTTGAAACCCATGATGGCATGACGGAAGAAAATCTTTACCAAAAGATTTTCGCAACTCACTTCGGTCACTTGGCAATCATCTTCCTGTGGGCATCCAGCCTCCTGTTCCACGTGGCCTGGCAAGGTAACTTTGAACAGTGGATTAAAGATCCCCTTCACATCCGTCCCATCGCCCATGCGATTTGGGATCCCCACTTTGGTAAACCAGCGATCGAAGCTTTTACCCAAGCGGGCGCTAGCAATCCGGTAAACATTACCTACTCTGGTCTCTACCATTGGTGGTATACCATCGGTATGCGGAATAACGGCGAACTGTACAACGGTTCAGTTTTCTTGCTGTTATTCGCTGCTGTAATGTTGTTTGCTGGTTGGCTGCACTTGCAACCCAAGTACCGTCCTAGCTTGGCATGGTTTAAGAGCGCTGAACATCGCCTAAACCACCACTTAGCAGGTTTGTTTGGTGTTAGTTCATTGGCTTGGGCTGGTCACTTAATTCACGTTGCTGTCCCCGAAGCTCGCGGTCAGCACGTAGGTTGGGATAACTTCTTGAATACCCCACCCCACCCAGCCGGTTTGACACCATTCTTTACAGGCAACTGGGGTGTTTACTCTCAAAACCCTGACACTCCTGGACATATCTTCGGGACATCGCAAGGTGCAGGAACTGCAATTCTGAGTTTCTTGGGTGGTTTCCATCCCCAGACAGAAGCTTTGTGGCTGACTGACATAGCTCACCACCACCTAGCGATCGCAGTTTTATTCATCGTTGCTGGTCACATGTACCGGACAAACTTTGGGATTGGTCACAGTCTCAAAGAAGCATTAAATGCCAAGAGTTTCTTTGGTATTCCTGTTGAAGGCCCGTTCAACCTACCTCACCAAGGTATCTACGACACCTACAACAACTCCCTGCACTTCCAATTGGGTTGGCACTTAGCAGCGCTAGGTGTTGTTACTTCCCTGGTAGCGCAGCACATGTACTCCATGCCTTCCTACGCATTTATTGCGAAGGACTACACAACTCAGGCAGCGTTGTACACGCATCACCAGTATATTGCTGGATTCCTGATGCTTGGTGCTTTTGCTCACGGAGCAATCTTCTGGGTACGTGACTACGATCCAGAACAAAATAAAGGCAACGTACTTGACCGCGTGCTGAAGCACAAAGAAGCGATTATTTCCCACCTTAGCTGGGTATCCCTTTTCTTGGGCTTCCACACCCTTGGTTTGTACGTACACAACGACGTAGTAGTTGCTTTCGGTACTCCTGAAAAGCAAATCTTGATTGAGCCAGTA
>JBGTMK010000919.1:0-3053 GCA_041743605.1 Nostoc sp. | reverse complement strand
ATGTGATTTTGCTTACCTCTTCGCTTTCCATTCTTCTGGATTTCCGTAGATCCACAGTATAGACATTGCACAGTAGATAACCTCAATTCATCACTCTATTATGCAACGCCCATTTGATTAGCGATCGCTGGGCTGTATTTTTCCATCAGTATGCAAAGGAATTCAGACTTTCATCCTTTCACAGTGTATGAGGATATTCGTTGAGAGTGATTTAAGATGTGAAAGTCGAATATTCTTTGTGAGATTTTAACGAACAGATTCCAAAATAACTGTCGTCAATATTAAGCAAAGAAGAATAAGTCCACACCGGAAAATAACCCAATAGAAAACAAAGGGTAGTAGACTCATCGCAATATGTGAGCTTCCGAAAATAGCTGATAAAACGTAAGCGATCGCTAGACCAAATAATGCCAACAAAAAATATTTAATAAACTTTGAAGTCAAACGAAATAAAAAGCTGTGACGATTGGTAGTCATATTTTTCTCCTGATAATTGAATAAAAAAATAACAGGGTTGATGTGGCACTTCTTAGTACCATATCAACCCTGTTGTAGTCTTTTTCTAGACTCTCTTGGGCTGGAAAACTATTCACTTGTTAACCTCAATAACGAAAACAATTTTCTACTGTTTCTCTAAACCTTGAGGTGAAATCAGTGGCTTTTGGTAATTACTAAGAATAATCAACAAAAACAACCAAACTCAGTCAATATCCAACAATTCAGATACCATCAAGCCAAATATCGGCGCGGTATTTCCCTTCTTGCATTTAGAAAAGTCTAGGCTGAGTAATCCAAACCCCTTTTTTAGCAATCCCCTTAATCCCACTCGAAAGCGATCGCGATAGATAGATACCTGACTTTGGGTATCTGTCGGTAACTCCTCTAAATATTTATTTAGATCCGCATGAACGCAACGAAAAGAACCTCGGAAGGAGATGACACGCACTTCAAACTCTTCGGTTCCGATCTTGCGGATAGTCACTTCAATTATTCCATCCTTGCAAGTGTGACAGGCAAGAATATCTTTTTCAAGCAACTCAAATAATTTCTGAGCAGAATTTGAAACGTCAGGTGTTGGCATAGTGTGGGGTACCTCAGTGCTAGTTACTTCAGCTATCCTCGCGATTCACACCTAATTTGTTATCGATTTTACATTTATTGTTATAGATTCTACATTTACTTGATTAATCTTGTCAATCAGGTTGATAAGTGAAATTAACAACTTGATAACAGTTGATAATTTAGAGTATAGTTAGTAGTGGCTTGTCAATACGCTTTTGTGTATAAATGGCGATGTCTACGACGGGCTACGCCAAGGCACGGGACTAGGGAATGGGAAACCCGATAAACTTATAAAGGTTTGCGGTTGAGTCTAATACAGACCTAACCCCCAACCCCTTCCCCACTAGCGTTGGGGAGTAAGAATAAAAAGAGAAGATTTGGGTATAAAGCAGTAAAAATATATCTCACATCTACCTCACATATATATAAATAGTTTTGGCTGGAGAAATTTACTTCATGACGGAAATTCCTGAAAGTTTCTTGAGAGCGGTTACAGCCGAACACAACGTATCTGAGGCTGAGGTAAGTGCCTTACTTCTAGCTTTAGCTGGCCAAACGGCAGAGTCTATTGCAACCACTCTCGAAATTAGTGCAGCCGCAGTGCGAAAGCGACTTGGTTCGGTTTACCAAAAGTTTGACATTGCTGGGAGTACTCCTGGGAAATTAGAGGTGATTAGGAGTCTCTTTCAGGAAAGATATCAGTTATCAACAGTAGTTAATGCCTCATCCTGTTATGATTTTGGCGAAGCGCCTGATGTCCCCGTTTTCTTTGGGCGTGAGTCGGAGTTAGAGGTTTTAGAGCAATGGATAAATAAAGACCGTTCCCGACTGGTGGGAATATTTGGGATGGGAGGAATTGGCAAAACAGCGTTATCTATTAAGCTGGCACAGAAAATTCAGGGACAGTTTGAGTATGTTATCTGGCGATCGCTACGTCATGCACCCTCTGTTAAGGAGATTTTTGCAGACCTGATTGAGTTTTTCTCTAAAAAGAATGAGCCTAAAGAAGTAGGAATTTCGCAACTGATTGCCTTTTTGCGGAAACATCGCTGTTTATTGGTATTGGATAATGTCGAGTCAGTCCTACTTGGAGGTGATTATGTCGGACAATATCGAGAAGGATATGAAGAATATGGAGAATTTTTCCGGCAAGTTGGGGAAATGCCTCATCAAAGCTGTTTAGTCTTAACTAGTCGTGAAACTCCGAAAGAAATCGTCACCTTAGAAGGGAATAATCTTAAAGTTCGATCATTGCAGCTAAGTGGACTAGAAAACATCGCTGCAAAAAGCATATTTGTAGGCAAAGGTGATTTTCTGGGTTCAGAGAAAGACTGGAACAAGTTAATTAATCAATATGCAGGTAATCCTTTAGCTTTAAAAATCGTTTGCAATACGATTCAAGAAGTTTTTGGCAGCAATATATCGGAGTTCATTAGTTGTGATATTTCCGTATTGTTTGGAGATATTCGCAACCTTCTAGAACAGCAGTTTAATCGGCTATCAAATTTAGAAAAGGAAATTTTATACTGGTTAGGAATTAATTGCAAGCCTACGTCTTTTGGCGAATTACAAGCAGATATTATTTCAACTACATCACAACCACAATTAATAGAAGCTTTAGAATCTCTGCGGCGGCGATCGCTAATTTTTAACGAGAAAGGTTTGGCAAAATTCATGCTTCAAGCTGTAGTGATGGAATACATCATTAGCCAATTTGTTAACCAAGTTTGTGAAGAAATTGTTTCTGAGATTAATTTAGAAAATATTTCTTTGTTAAAAAGCCACGCCTTACTCAAAGCGCAAACAGAAGGAAAGATTAGAAATGCCCAAATTCGTTTAATTTTGGAACCAGTTGTTGAAAAGTTAATTAATAGATTTGGCAATAAAACCCGCATTAAAGAACATCTCCTCAAAATTATAGAATTATTACGAGTAAACATTCCTCTGACATCAGGCTATGCTGGTGGTAATATTATCAACCTTCTTTGTCA
>JBGTMK010000918.1:0-3075 GCA_041743605.1 Nostoc sp. | reverse complement strand
GTTAGGTTTGAGAGAAAGTTGCACACGGCGTTAATTTGTAATTGCCTATAATCATATCTACTTTCTTCATTCTCAGGTAGTTTTGGAATATAGAGTTTAGTTTTTCCAAAATGTCTTTAACAGAAGAAATTCTTTCCCAATTACCCGGCGATGTTTTCGGAGGATTACGCCAAAGCGATCGCATCCTCGCATCTCTGCGCGAAAACACTGCACCCGCACCACAGTTAGTTAAAGAAAATCAACAGCCTTTAGGCGTTGTAGACTTCGATGTGCTGATCTGCGGTGGCACTTTGGGCATTTTAATTGGTTGCGCCTTGGCAGTAAAGGGACTGCGGGTAGCATTGCTGGAACGCGGTATTTTACGGGGGAGGGAACAAGAGTGGAATATTTCTCGCAAAGAATTAGATGTATTTGTGGAATTGAACTTGCTAACTGAGGAAGAATTAGAGAGTGCGATCGCCACTCAATATAACCCAGCGCGAGTTAGTTTTGCTGGCGGTACAGAAGTTTGGGTAGAGGATGTCTTAAATATCGGCGTAGATCCAGTTTATCTACTAGCTACCTTGAAAACCCGATTTCTCGCCGCCGGGGGAAACTTATTAGAAAACACACCTTTTACCGAAGCAGTGGTTCATCCCGATGGGGTGATGGTAAATAACCAATTCAAAACTCGTTTATTAATCGACGCGATGGGACATTTTTCACCCATCACCCAACAAGCACGTCAAGGCAAAAAACCAGACGCGTTGTGCTTAGTTGTGGGAAGTTGCGCCCAAGGTTTTCCGGAAAATAACTCAGGCGACTTGTTATTATCATTTACACCTTTGCAGAATCAATGTCAGTACTTCTGGGAAGCTTTTCCAGCTAGGGATGGGAGAACCACTTACTTGTTTACCTACATGGATGCAGAACCCCAACGTTTGAGTTTAGAAGCTCTATTTGAAGAATATCTGCGTCTCTTACCAGAATATCAGGGAGTGGAGTTGAGCAAACTAAAATTTCAACGGGCACTATTTGGTTTCTTTCCCACCTATCGCCAAAGTCCGCTAAAAACCCCTTGGAGTCGCATTCTTCCAGTTGGAGATAGCAGTGGTAGTCAATCGCCCTTAAGTTTTGGTGGTTTTGGGGCGATGGTGCGTCATTTGAAGCGTTTAACTTATGGCATTTCCGAAGCTCTAGAAACAGAACAATTATCTGCAAAAGCCTTAGCAATGCTGCAACCCTATCAGCCAAGTTTGACTGTTACTTGGTTGTTTCAAAGGGCGATGAGTGTCGGTGTAAATCAAAAAATTGCCCCAGATCAAATTAACCAATTACTCTCGGCAGTATTTCAGGAAATGCAACAGTTGGGTACACCAGTGTTAAAACCATTTTTACAAGATATAGTGCAGTTTTCGGCACTGACGCAAACACTGTTAAAAACTGGTTTATATCATCCTGTAATAGTTGCCAAGATAATTCCGCAAGTAGGTTTAGCAAGTTTGCTAGATTGGATGTTACATTACAGTAATTTAGGTGTATACACTGCCTTGCTTTCGCTAAGTCCAATGCTAGAAACATGGATTAAGAATCAACCAAATGAACAACAATATTATTGGCATCGTTTGATTGATGCTTGGAAGTATGGTTCTGGCGGTGATTACTCAGATGAAACTTGAATAATCTCTGTGTGAGGATAACATGATGGAACGGAAATCATTAGGAATCAAATACTTTGCAGTGCTGATTGGATTCCTGCGCGATCGCCAAGGATTTCTAGAGGAAATTCGCCAAGGTACAAGATTACCAAATAAAATCATTTCGCTGCTGGTTTGCAGTTCCTTATTTATCGCCGCTTATGGCGCAATCATTGGTGCATACCATAGCTGGATGCAAGCTTTATCTTCCGCCATTAAACTCCCAGCCCTTTATTTAGTCACACTTTTGATTTGTATCCCGACGTTGTTCTTTGCGAATATTATTTTTGGTTCCAAACGGAGTTTTGCCCAGCATTTAGCATTAGTTTTAACTGCGGTTTCAGTCACAAGCGTACTTTTATTTAGCTTTGCACCAATCACACTATTTTTCTTAATTACCACCAATAATTACCAGTTTTTAATTTTGCTAAATGTCTTGATCTTTGCCATAACTGGATTTATTGGTGTTTCGTCTTTATATCAAGCCACGAGTTTAGTTTTAGAACAAGATAATGAAGGTAGCAAAACACGCCAAAAGATTTTACAATTTTGGCTATTTCTTTACGCTTTCGTAGGTAGTCAGTTAGGATGGACACTCAGACCTTTTTTTGGCACACCTGGTTCTATCTTTGAACTATTCCGCGAAAGAGAAGGTAACTTTTATCTGAGTGTGATTAAATCTCTTAGCTATCTCTTTGGATTCCGTTAATTATTCATTAGTAATTCCATAAAACATAAAAGATATAAAATTATGCTGAAAAAACAAAATCGCGGGGTTCAAAATTTTGCTGTTTTGGTTAACTTGCTACGCGATCGCCAGTCATTTTTAGAAGAAATTCGTCAGGGAGTACGACTACAAAATAAAATCGGTTCTCTGTTCGTAACTAGTTCTATATTTTTTGCCCTTTATGGAGCAATTATCGGTGCATCTCACAGTTGGGCACAAGCATTATCAGGTGCTATTAAACTTCCGGTATTCTATTTAATCACACTGATTATTTGTTTCCCGACTTTGTTCTTTTTTAATGTTTTGTTTGGTTCCCGAAGCAGTATTCAACAGCATTTTGTTGTATTGCTCACATCTGTATCGGTGATTAGTGTGCTTTTATTTAGCTTGGCACCAGTGACGCTATTTTTTCTGATTACTACACCCGATTCTTATCAATTTTTTAAACTGTTGAATGTATTTATTTTTGGTATTACAGGCATCTTTGGCGTTAAATTCCTTTATGAAGGAATGCAATTACTTTCTCAACAAGATGAAGTTGGCAAAAAAACCCGCACGACTATTTTAAGATCCTGGTTATTGCTTTATGCCTTTGTTGGTATGCAGTTAGGATGGTTTCTCAGACCGTTTTTTGGTGCACCTGATTCTAAATTTGAATTGTTTCGCGCAGTG
>JBGTMK010000917.1:0-14763 GCA_041743605.1 Nostoc sp. | reverse complement strand
TTTTCGTTGGGAAATATCACCGCAGGCATAAGCATCAACGATTTTCTGGCGCAAGTCGAGAGAGTAGGGTTTCATACCGACCAGTTATTAGTACAATTGCTCTCTCCTAGTGTACTGCACTGGACTGATAACCGCTATATACGATCCAAATAAAGCACTGCGAGTTTGGGGGCCGAGTATACCATCGACACGCAAACCATTGTTGGCTTGAAACTGCCGGACTAGCCCAACAGTCGTATTTCCGTAATAACCTGTAGGATTAATCCCTAAACGTCTTTGTACTTCTGATACAGCAGAACCTCTAGAACCATAACTGAGTGTGATGCGTCCACCTACTCCAGCAGACGTTGGGTTGTTTCGACGAGAGTTATACGTATCACCCACCCATCTTGCAGCTACATATCTATTTCTGGACAGGCGAACAAAACCGTTGGCTCTACCAGTACTGGTAATTCTAGCACCATTGGGAATACAGTCTACAACTGAAGAACTAGTGTAAGGGCTTACACGCACGTTAAGACAACTGCCGTTAGTTCTGACATAAGCGCCTAATGCTGCTGACACTTGGGTAATAGCTGTAAAAAATACTATAAAACCAGCTAACGATAACCAAACAGAAGATTTCAGAGATTTCTTCCAATCTAAGTCAAACTTGGGAAATTCATAGTCGATAGATTTAGCCTGACCGTTTGCCTCTTCGTAGGCCAGGAACATAGATGAATAAGCAATATATTCCATGAATTAACACCTTGATTTGATTTGGTAAAAACTAAAATCTCACAACGTTTTCACGCCGCCGATAGAGCGAGTTTTGAACAGCAATCTACTCACTCAAAGCCATCAGATGTCCAGTGTTTATGATGTACGACTGCAATTTTATTCGCCACCATCGCTGAAAATAATGTTGTCGCTACGAATCCAACCAATTGCTCCCGATTTCGGGAATTTCACTCGACACCAGTTACGGTTACGACCACCTCTATCTCTGTCTTGAACGCATTGTAAGTTTTGGGCGCGATCGCCACCTAAACCGTAGCCCTTAGTAGATGAAGTGATAGTTGGTCTTGTACGTAGGTTAATTTTTCTTGACCGTCCTCCAGCTAGTGTCACCCAATTAGGTCTAGCAATGAGATAAGGCTGGTTTAACTGATGTACAACAGAAGGATTTGAGGTTACAGAAACATCATTAATTCCTTGCACTCGTCCGTGAGAAATATTTGCTTTCACTGGAAAAGTCGCAACAACTGATGCTAAAGATACAACAGTGGTAATAAGTAATGTTTTAAGTTTCATGATTTTTGTTCGCCTAAATATTGACAAATTAAACTTTACCTAGCCTTTTTAGCTGGTTTTCGGATTTGCTCGTCAAATTTACCCATCCTGGAACAAAGATAGAGAATAGAATCTCTAAAATTTTTAGATAGATTTAAATTTCCCATGTTTTCTTCTTGACTGCAAGTGCAGATAAATCAGTTAATCTACTTACAGGCAAATTAGCCCAAAGCACCATCATGATTAAACTGGTCAGAAAGTTATATTTTTACTCTTGTTTTACAAGGTTTTATTATTAATTTTTTGATATTTAATTTGGAGGTAAACCTAAAATATTTCTTAAAAATTTATTTACATTTAAAGAAATATCACTTAAATCAGTTAAGAGATAAATTACTTTATTCAAAACATCATATACATCAGTTAAGGTCAGAAACTTACTTACGAGCATCTGACTTTTTTCAGATAGCTCCAACAGACTGTAATCCATTGAGTAAGTAAATCGACAAGCAAAGGACTTGAAGGATATTTTTGGATTTCATGTATACACAAAAATTTTGTATTTATTTATTTTTGAAATCAAACTCTTATGAGAGAATAGCCATTGGATTTTAATAATTTTGTGAAAACATCAAAGTCAAATCTAGCTGAAAATGAAGCAATCAACAAAGATAAATTTTTCAAAGACTAAAAATAAACACTATGTTCAATCTCAGTTCCAGAACCAATCAAAGATTTAATGAAATTAACAAACTGGCATTGAAGAAGAATTCAGAATTTAGCAATCTTGATGCTCTGCTCGATAACGCCAAGGGAAAAGACTCGCTTGTCGCCGTCGCTATCCGCCAGTCGAACTCCAATTCATTCTGTTAGCGGATAGCTAAGGTTTAGCCCATTCTGACTCCTGAATTCTATTTTGATAAACATGAAAAACAATCAGAAAATTTCTACCATTCCCCGGTTAACCAGCAGTATCTTTTTAATTCTGGGAATTTCCGCCATACCCTACACTACCGCTTGCAGTAATCAATCCAATAGCAGCAAAGCCGAACAAGTTTCTCATACTAATTTTCCTCTGGGTTTTTCGGTAAGTAAAATGGACACTACGGTAGACCCCAAGCAGGATTTTCAGAAATTTGCAGCAGGCAAATGGCTCGATGGTGTTCAACTTACCCCAGACCTTCCGCGAGCGTCCGATAGTGACTTTTTAAGCAAGCAGGTTTCCCGGCAGGTGCAAAAAATAGTGTCACAAGCAGCTGCTCAAAGCACTAAGGCATCTAAAGGAAGCCCGTTGCAACAGGTTGGTAACTTTTATAGCTCAGGCATGGATGAGAAGCAGCTGAAAGCTTTGGGGGTTTCTCCTCTGAAGCCAATGTTTGACCGTGTTGAGGCTATCAACTCTCCTCAGACTTTAACGGCAACCCTTGGCGATTTGTCAGTCATATTCAGTGGAGATGATATCTTGATGTTTGGGGTTGAGATTGGAGCAGATACCCAGAATAGAACCATCAATAGTGTCTATGTGGGCGATCGCCAACTGTCCCTCCTAAGTCAAGCAGAATATTTGAATCAAGACACGGCTGCTATCCGCAGTGCCTATTTAAAGTTCATCACAGACAACTTAAAAATCGCTGGCGATTCTCCTGAAAAAGCAGCCGCCACAGCTAAGAAGATTCTGGAAATAGAGCGGTATAGGAATAATATATTTATGCAATTGAGAAGAAAAGATTGCGGGAGACCCGCCTTGAAAAATTTGATCTAAGCGACTAGTATAACGAGGCTGATTCAAATGAGGGAAATATTCATGAATAGAAGTTCCTAAAATTTTATTTCTAGAAATTTTTGTCCATTCCTCTAAGCAGCAGTTCCAGAATAAAACAATGTAATCTGACTGTAGAACAAAAGATCCTAAAGGCATTTTATCTAAAAGGCTAAATCTTTCATTAGCTTGTTCTATAATATTCATTGTTTGAACATAATGGCTCAATATTTTTATACAGCAACATTAGGATATTTTCTCGATTACATGACTGCCATTTCATCATCAATTGCATTGATCAGCGCATCAAATGTACCTACGTGAAAGATTAAAATAATATCCCCAATAATTTCTAACTCTTCAATTATGAATCGAGCTTGTGCCAGCAAAATTTTAGAATCGTTTTCATAAGTAGATACTAATAAATTTTCAATTGTATCTTCTAAGTAAACAGGTAATGTATAGTCCACATGCTGCTTTAGCACATTACTAAGGGAACCCATTACCCCGTTGATGACAATGTTACCAATTTCGCTCAGAGTACCAATTTTCACCGCATCTAGATCAGGCGAACCTGGTTCTTCACCTGTAAGCACTGCAACTAGTGATGATGCACTGTCAGTAGGAAAAATCAAGCCAGCAGCACCAGAAAAAGAACCTGTAAAGCCTAGCCTTACAGATGCCAAGCTGTCATCATGGAATCGTATTGCTAATTCCTGATAGGCTTCAGCAGCAGTTAATACTTTCACAAATGGAATTTTGAGGCCAATGTGAGAGTCTACCATCTCATTTAAAAGACTTGCGGCTCGACCAATTCCAATATTAATCAACTCTTGAAGTGCATCCAGTTGTTCTGCTGTTACATTCATCAAAACTCATTCCTTAGTATTAATAACTTCCTGTACTGCTTTTCGCAATTCATTTTCTTTCGGTGGTTTATTAATAAAGTTGATAGCCCCAAGACTATAACTTTGATTGCGTGCGCCTTCTTGGATATCGGCTGAGATGATAATTGTGGGAACTTTTAATTCTTCATCTTGTAGAGCTTGCAGAAATTCAAACCCATTCATGTCTGGCATGAGTAGATCAGCTAATACGCAATTGGGTTTGCGCTGGTGAACTAATTCTAATCCCTCACGCCCATTAGTTGCCTCTATAATTTCGTAACCATCAACTTGCAGAAACTTACGGATCATTCTGCGAGAAAAGGCTGCATCATCAATAATCAAAACCAATGTCATTATCCCTGTCCTTTTGAATTTTCTCTCAATAAGTGTTGATTTATCTCAGTTAACTGATATCATTAACTAAATAACATCTTCAGCATCAAAGAAATAATTTAAACCTAGTTTATCCACTTAGAAATATTTCATAAATAATTCATAGCCTGATAAATTAATAGTATTACGGTGTCACTAAACTTTAGTTAAATATTTGAAATTTCATCGGAGCCAAGCCTCTCCTTACAAAGTCAATGCAAAATTTTCGTGTGGTGAATATCAGTTGCCCGCTCGATTTCTCGCCAGATCATATCGTTGGACTAGCATCAAATTGGTAAAATTCGAGGAACTGACGACCAAATTGTTTACATTTGTAACACAGTCTAACATTACGAAAACCATTCTTGAAAGTTTGAGTTGAATAGGAACCAAGACATTGCATATTTAGTACTTTACCATTAAGATAACACTATTCAGTATGAAAAATCTAAACATAATCTCAAAGTAATATATTGCTGAGATTTCAAATTAAATTAGAATTAATACAAAAGATATAAAATTTTAATTTAGAAGGCAATGGAGTTAACTGAAATTGACGATGATATAGAAGCATTCCTCATTGAGAGCTATGAAAATCTAAATCAAATTGAACAAGACATTATTTATATAGAGAAAACATCAGAACAAGGAGAAGCCCTAGCTCGCATTTATCGTTCACTCCACACAATTAAAGGAAACTGCGGGTTTTTACCTTTTCCCAAATTGGAATCACTTGCTCATGCTGGGGAGAATTTGCTCTCGTCTTTACGCGATCGCCAGCTAGCAATTACCCCCACGATCATCAATACGTTACTGCAAATAATTGACAGCATTCGGCAGATTCTGTCCCAAATTGAAGCAACGAGGCATGAAGGCGATCGCGATTATTCAGCACTCATTACGACTTTAACTCAATTACAGTCAACTGAGCCGCCGATAATTACATCTACTGTTAATCCGCAATCCTTGAAGGTAAATTACGATACTACGTATTTAAATAATGAATTCCCTGAAGTCTCAACCCTGACAGCATCAGAATCTTCTCAGATCCGAGTCAATGTTAACCTGCTAGATCAGGTGATGAACCTCGTGGGTGAACTCGTTTTAACCCGTAATCAGGTGATTGGATTTAGTACAAAGTTTAAGGATAGTAGCTTTGCTGCTACTTGCCAACATCTGAGTCTTCTCACATCCCAGTTGCAGGAAGAGATTATGAAAACTCGACTGCAATCAATTAGTACCATTTGGCAAAAGTTTCCTCGCGTAACGCGCGATTTAGCGATCGCTTCCGGTAAACAAGTTAAGGTTGACATGGAGGGAATAGATACTGAACTAGATAAAAGCATTATTGAAGCCATTAAAGACCCCTTGACTCACTTAGTACGCAACTGTATAGATCATGGCATTGAGTTGCCAGGTGAGCGGACTGCTTGTGGAAAGTCATCTATTGGACGGTTATTTTTAAGAGCTTTTCATGAAAGCGGCAAAGTCAATATTGAAATTGGCGATGATGGTCGTGGTCTGGATTTAGAAAAACTCAAAAAGCGAGGGCAGCAACTTGGTTTAGTGAGCGCCGTAGAAGCTGCGTCCATGAGTGAATCGGAGGCGATAAACTTAATTTTCTTACCCGGCTTCTCTTCTTCAGAACAGGTGACAAACCTTTCTGGGCGTGGAGTCGGGATGGATATTGTCAAGAGTAATATTGATAAAATTAACGGCACGATTGAAATTTATAGTCAGAAAGGACAGGGAACGACATTCAAAATTAAGATTCCCCTGACCTTGGCGATTATTCCCGCATTAATTGTCATCAGTGGTTGCGATCGCTATGCTATTCCCCAAGCAAGTATACAAGAGCTAGTACGCCTAGAAGCACAGGCAGTTAATCAGATTGAGATGTTTTACGATGTACCTGTGTATCGCTTGCGGGATACTCTTGTACCATTAGTTTATTTAAATCAAGTATTACAAATTCCCAATAGTCTCGCCAACTTGGAAATGTTCAGTCTGGTAATTGTGCAAGTTGATAACTATCAATTTGGATTAGTTGTGGACACAATTGAAGACATCCAAGACATTATGGTTAAACCTCTAGGAAAACAGCTAAAGGCGCTATCATTATTTGCCGGAGCTACTATTCTAGGGGATGGCACAGTTACATTAATTATTGATGTTATTGGTCTGGCAAACCGATCTGGCGTAACCGCAAAACAAAAGCAGCAGTTATTAATTGAAAACGCCATAAAAGACCAAGACCAAATTATCGCTCGTCAAACAATATTATTGTTTGACGGGCCCGAAGGCGCTCGTATGGGCATTCCCCTGAGTATTGCCTTTCGGCTCGAAGAGATTCTTTATTCTGCGGTAGAGAAAGTGGGTAATCAGTATGTAGTGCAGTCTTACGGTAAAATTTTGCCATTAATTGACCTTCACAAAGTATTTTCCCATAGTTCGGAAAATGACCTCTGCGATCGGACTAAGGCAACTATTGCAGAGACTCTCCAGATAGTGATTGTCTCCCCCTGCTCAGAACTCAGCGTGGCGCTAGTGGTTGAGCGGATTCTTGACATTGTAGAAGAACCACTGACAATTACAGGTGTCTCTACTAGACCGGGTGTACTTTTGTGCGCTGTATTTCAGGGTCAAATGACAGAAATCCTTGACATTGAGGCTGTAATTCGCATTGCTAACCCTCATTTGCTGCAACTGATTACTAATGGCTGAACAACAAATTTGTACATTTTTTCTCAAAGGAGTTTATTTTGGTATTAACGTGCTACACGTTCAAGAAGTGATTCGCCCACAACCAATAACTCGTATACCTTTAGCCCCACCAGATATCTGTGGCTTGATTAATTTACGTGGACAAATTATTACTGTAATCGATTTGCAACGTCGATTAGAGATGAGCGAACCGCAGACACAATTAAATATAAAACTTGTAGATGAAGCCCAAGGATTTAATATTATTGTCCGTTTTGAGGATGAAGTAGTCAGTCTGCTCGTCGATAATGTTGGTGATGTCTTAGGGTTTCCACAGAACACGTTTCAACTCCCACCTACAACCTTAAAAGGTAAAATGCGTTGGATGCTAGCAGGAGCTTACCCTGTCCCAGATGGATTTCTGCTGGTTTTAGATGCCGAAAAAATTTTAGATGTTAATTTGATAAATAAAGTTACCGAGTAATTGAGGAGCGCTTTGCAATGACTACGAATCGGGCTGCAAAAACAGCCAACTCTAAATCTTCCTCAGAGGATAGTGTAGCTTCGGCGGCTGATAATGGTGTCACAAAAGAGCAACTGCAAGCGTTACTATTAGCACTGAAATCTGTAAAAAATGGTGATTTTAGCGTCCGTTTAGCTGCTGAAAATAATGAACTAGGTGAAATTGGCTTGGTTTTTAATGAATTGGTAAGTTTAAACCAAAACTTTGCCCAAGAAGTTTCTCGCTTGACAACCGAGATTGGTACAGAAGGGAAGCTTGGCTCTCAAGCCGTCGTCAAAGGAGCAGAGGGGAATTGGCAAGGATTGCTTGATAACTTCAACCAAATGTCTACAAATTTAAAAGAGCAGATCAAAAGTATTAATGAAGTAACCCTTGTCGTTGCCCAAGGAAATTTAGCCAAACAAATTGAGGAAAGCAATGCTGGAGATTTTAAGCAACTCACAGATAATGCCAATCAAATGATTAGCAGCTTGAGGTCTTCAATCAAACAGATGGCAGAGGTGGCGACGGCAGTTGCATCTTCATCAGAAGAATTGACCGCAGTCAGCACAGAAATGACTCAAAACGCCGAACAAACTGCTGAACAGGCAACCTCTGCATCTAGCTCTGCCGAACAGGTGAGCCAAAATAGCAGTACAGTGTTGACTGCGGTAGAGCAGATGAATGCCAGCATTCAAGAAATTGCTAAGACCGTCATAGAAGGGGCAAAAATCACGACTCAAGCAGTTAAAACTGCTGACCGCACCAATGAAACAATTAATAAACTGGGTCAAAGCAGCATCGAAATTGGTAAAGTAATTAAAGTTATTACTGCGATCGCTGGGCAAACAAACTTGCTGGCGCTCAATGCTACAATCGAGGCGGCAAGAGCCGGAGATGCCGGGAGAGGATTTGCTGTAGTGGCAAACGAAGTGAAAGAATTAGCCAAACAAACAGCAAATGCCACTGAAGATATTAGCCAGCGTATTGAAGCGATTCAGACAGATACAAAAGCTGCCGTTCAAGCCATTACTCAGATTACTGATATTATCAATCAAATCAACGACTTTCAAAGCACGATCGCTAGTGCTATTGAAGAACAAACAGCAACTACAAATGAAATTAGCCGCAATATTGCTGAGGCAGCCAAAGGAACATCTGATATTGCCAAAAATATCGCTGTTGTGGCATTGAATACTCAAAGTACAACGATTGGCACGAGTAATACGTTACAGGCAGCCACAGAATTATCGCGCATGGCAGTAGATTTACAGAAAGTCGTCAGCCAGTTCATGTATTAGTTTTTTCACTGTCCCCAATCCCCAATCCCCAATGCCCAAGATCCGGGTACTAGTTGTTGATGACGCGGTAGTAGTTCGGAGCCGAATCAGTAAGATTTTGTCCATCGATCCAGAACTAGAGGTGGTAGGAGTCGCTGCTAACGGTCGCATCGCCCTTGCCAAAATTCCCCAGGTCAATCCTGATATTGTGATCCTGGATATTGAAATGCCAGAAATGGATGGTTTACAAACTCTGTCCGCGATTCGACAAATCTATCCCCACCTACCAGTGATTATGTTCAGTACCTCTACACGGACTGGAGCGATCGCAACACTCGAAGCTCTTTCTTTAGGGGCTTCAGATTATGCCACAAAACCTAGTAACTTAGGAAGTGTAGAGGCGATAAATCAACATATTCAAGCGGATTTAATTCCCAAAATCAAAGTATTTGGTGCAAGAACTACTCTATTTCCGACACCAAGCACAGTTGCTCATCCAGTTGTTTTTCCCCTTTACACCAATCCCAAGCGGGTAGAGGTTGTAGCAATTGGGGTTTCTACTGGAGGGCCTAATGCCCTGACTGTAATGCTTAGAGAGCTTCCAGCCAATTTATCAGTTCCCATTTTGATTGTGCAACATATGCCCCCGATGTTTACGAAACTATTAGCTGAACAATTATCTTCTAAATGCCAAATCCCAGTGAATGAAGCGGTTCCCGGAGTGGTATTAGAACCGGGACAAGCTTGGATTGCACCGGGAGATTTTCATTTGGTTGTGCAACGCGACAAAGGTGTGGTTCGACTTGCGACTCATCAAGCACCGAGTGAAAATTCCTGTCGTCCTTCAGTAGATGTACTGTTACGCTCAGTAGCAGAAGTTTATGGTGCTGGGGCGATCGCAGTCATCCTTACAGGTATGGGGCAAGATGGGTTACATGGCTGTAAGTGTATCCGCGAGGCGGGTGGACAAGTGCTAGCACAAGACAAAGCTAGTAGCGTAGTGTGGGGGATGCCTAGTTTTGTGGTTAATGCTGGACTTGCCGATCAAATTGTCACCCTTGACCAAATGGCAAGTGAAATTATGCGGCGAATTCGTGACAATCAAATTCCTATTTCAGGTCTGTAATGCAACAGACTAATGGTGTAAGCACCGATGATTTTGAGTATCTTCGTCAATTAGTTCGTGATCATTCAGCAGTTGTGTTGTCTGCTGAGAAAAGCTATCTAGCGGAGTTACATTTACAACCAATTGCAGAATCAGCAGGATTCGCTTTCATTGCTGAACTGGTGAAATATCTACGAACTCAACCCTTTAGCAATCTTCACATCCAGACAATCGAGGCGTTAGTCACTAATGAAACCTCATTCTTTCGAGATTATCACCCTTTTGAAGCACTGAGACAATACATACTACCAGAGTTAATTAAAAAACGGGCTATTGAGCGATCGCTAAACATTTGGTGTGCTGCTTGCTCTAATGGACAAGAACCCTACAGCATCGCTATGCTAATTCGTGAACATTTTCCCTTACTTACCAATTGGTCTATAAGGCTAATTGCTAGTGATTTTTCTACCAAAGTTTTAACGCGTGCCGAAAAAGGGCACTATAACCAACTTGAAATTAGCCGTGGACTATCTGAAAATCTCCGTGACAAGTACTTTCATCGGCTAGATAATGACTGGCAAATAAAGTCCGAAATTCGCCAGATGACAGAGTTTCGTCAGATCAACCTGATGCAATCTTGGTCTTCCCTTCCCGAAATCGACGTGATCTTTTTACGCAATGTTTTAATCTACTATGATATGGCGACCAAGAAAGCCTTGCTGAAAAAGGTAAAACAGCAATTAAGAACAGATGGCTACCTGTTTCTCGGTAGCGCTGAGACGACTGTCAACCTGGATGGCTCATTCAAGCAGGTTTCATTTAACAAAGGTATCTGCTATCAATTACACAATGCTTAACCCCGATTTATCGCGTCTTTGCGAGATATAAGTCTGTCATTGCAGAAAATAGCGATGTTTAAGTAAAGACTCCAACTAGAGGTAATTATGAACCAAAAGCTTACCCAAGCGATCGCCTTAGAAGTTCAGTTATTCCACAGCATCGAGCAAAAAGAAAATTTTCTCTTTTTACTTGGTGCTTTACTTGCTAAAGTAATCAGCAGCTTAAATCAACGATTGGGTAAAGGAGAATCGGAAGCGATCGCTAATCCTGAGAGAAATCAAGCTCAGGGTAAAATCAGGGCGGAGGGTAATAACAGCTAAGAGAGAAAATTATAGATGCAAAAGAAATATACTAAGTCGTGGTTGGATAATGATACGGCTGCCGCCTGGATTTTTCTCACACCAGCACTAATTTTACTAGGTATTTTTATCATTTGGCCGATCGCCTATTTGTTTTACCTCAGTTTCACCGCCGGTAGTTTCACCTTAAAAGGTACTTATTGGATAGGCTTAAAAAACTATTGGCGCTTGCTACTCGACCCTGACTTTTGGCAAGTTTTGGGTAACACCTTTTATTTTACTGTTGCAACTATCATTCCCAGTTTAGTTATCTCCTTGGGATTGGCAGTGTTATTAAACCGCTCCATGCCCTTGCGGGGCATCCTGCGAAGTGCCTATTTTTTGCCTTCAATTATCTCACTTGTGGCAGCCGGGTTAGGATTTCGCTGGCTGTTTCAAACATCAGGGCCAGTTAACGGACTTTTAGATTTTGTTGGCATTCCAGCCATACCCTGGCTAGGAGACACATTTTGGGCAATGCCAGTAATTATTTTAATGAGTATCTGGAAACAACTCGGTTTCAATATGGTGGTTTTTTTAGCAGGATTGCAAGCAATTCCTCCCAGTCGTTATGAAGCAGCAGATTTGGATGGAGCCAATGCTTGGCAACAATTTTGGTATATTACTCTCCCTGGATTGCGCCCTACTGTCATATTTGCAGTCATCACTACCGCGATTTTTACATTGCGGAGTTTTGAGCAAGTTTATGTGATGACTGGCGGAGGCCCACTGAATTCGACTAATTTGCTAGTTTATTACATTTACCAAGAGGCTTTTGCTCAATTTGATTTTGGTTATGCAGCCGCCGCCGCGACGGTGTTATTAGCTGTGACAATGGTACTAGTTTATTTGCAACTGCAAACTTGGGGAGAGGAGTAGGGGGCAGGGAGCAGGGAGCAGGGGGAATTTGGGGAGTTGCTAAATTATGTGGCAAATATCCAATGCCAAAAAATGTAGTGCATTCAATTAGAAACAGACAGAGTTTTTATTTTTTTGATAGGCTGCGATATTCCCAAGGATTAACAAATTTAGCATCACTCCAAACTCCAAGCCGTTGTTCCTTTGCTTTAGCTTCGGCTTGTTGAACTAAGTCTTTGCTAGGACATTTGTTTAAATAGGGACGATACACTTTTGCCAATCCTTCTTGCAATAAAACCTGTTGCACAAAAGTGCCATTTTGTAAACGAACTTCGGCAACTTTGCGTCCATAGCGATCGCTATCGGTGATATTCAAAGTCACGCGATCGCCTCCTTGTTGTACTAGTTGTTGCACCCGTTCTTGGGCTTTCACACCCCAAGTAAATTGATTGCGATCGCTAGCCCGTTTACTCTGCTTTTCTTTGTTAGTATGGGCTATTTCTGGTGCATCTACACAAGCAAAGCGCACTATAACATTTTTACCATTGGTATCTTTCACCACTAAAGTATCACCATCACTGACTCGCTCAACTGGTTCTCCAGAAGCACCGAGGAAGGGATTGCAGCCTATCAAACCCAAAATTATGATAGTTGCACAAAGCCAAAATCCCACTGATTTAGTTAATTTTTCCATCCAAAGTTACCTGCATTACCTCTGTGGGATGATAGCAAAATGAAAAGATATATTTCTTAACCGCCAAAGGTTTGTAGTGAGGACTAAAGTCCTCACTATGAAAAGCTACGCGGTAAGTGTAGCTATGCCCAAAGGGCTTTACAACATCAGAACTGAAGTCCTGACTACGAACATTTTTATTCTGGTTGATTAACCAGACATGATATAAAATTCTCTGGTGGCAACCGAATAGAAAATGCAGATTAGTATAAGAATTGTAACCTTCCAATTGTCAGCGGGAATTTCTGATGAACTTCTTGACTCACGTTCTGCATCTAGCTGGTTCAGGTGCTTTTGCCTATTACTCTGCTGCTCAAATTCGTGATTCTAAAACCCGCCCTAACATCCTTGCGGGGTTTCAGTTGGCCGAATCTGGCTCTGTGCCATTTTTATCTGCACTTAGCGATCGCGCATCTGCCGAAGGCGATACATGGCTAGCCGAAAAACTAGCAAAACATACATCAGATGAAACTAGGCATGGTCAAATTTTTGCCCACGCCTTACAACAGTTGAATAAACAAGTTATAGATTTCAAGCATCAACCCCAAACTACATCCACAAAAAAATCACAACAGCGTAGTCCCTTTTTCGCAGCATTCTTTGAAGGCTACACCCAAGAACAGCTAAAACCGGCTGTCATTGATTGGGATGTGTTTATGGCTAGCACATACATTCTTGAGTTAGATGCTAGTAAAGATTTTGCGCGAATGGCGAAAGTATTACCTGATAACGAGCCAACCGCTCGGAACTTGAAGTTAGGAATGCTAAGTATTGCTCAAGATGAAACTGGACATGCTGCTTATCTTTACGAAGCGATGACGCGACGGATGTCTGCTGCTAAAGTACAAAAACTTGTAGATATGTGGCGAACCCGCAAGGTAAATGCCTTGTTAGCAATGGTTGGTGGTATTCTCCAGCGTAACGGCGAAACGCGATCGCTAGTCCAGGATAGTGCGCCGTCGGAAATCGATTCTGAGTTGCTAGCTACGTAATTATAGATATTCGTGAGTATCTAACGTTCAAAGAATTGAGAAAATTCAACATCTAGCTTGAAAGGCAGGAGGTCTGCCTCTTGCCTTCTTCAATTTAACCAAACTAACTATGAAAGCTGAAGCAGAAAATAATATCAGACTGACTTGTGAAGTAGAAACTACCCTAAAGGTAATTGGCGGACGCTGGAAGGTTTTGATTATTAGAGAATTAATGACTGGCGTAAAACGGTTTGGTGAGTTGCAACGGTCTTTACCTGGAGTTACGCAAAAGATGCTAACCCAGCAACTTAGAGAAATGGAGGAAGACGGCATTATTCATCGAGAAGTTTATCCCCAAATTCCACCCAAGGTAGAATATTCACTGACACCTTTAGGAGAAACTTTGCAACCAATTCTCTATGCTATGCATGAATGGGCTGCTCAACATTTATCTCAAACAAATCACCATCAATATTGAGCATAAGTAATAAATAGTAATTGCTAGCTGATAATTTTAGCTAGCAGATTTATCCTAATTACGAATTACGAATTACGAATTACGAATTATTTTATTCGTTGTTTCGTAAATACTCAATCGCTGCCTCTAATTTTGATGGATAACTTTCAGCAAACCTTTCAAACCAAAGTCCTTCAGAAGAAAGTGGATCTACTGTGGTTAACCATTTTTTTGCTTCCACTTTCAAAGCCTCTAGCTGTTTGACTTTGAGTTGTTCTTGTCGAATTCGTTCCTGTTCTAATTCTTGCTGTCTTGTTAACTCAATAGCAGCATCCTTTTGGGCAAAATCAGCCTTCACTTCTGCCAAAAGGTTATCCATGAAAGATGCTGACTTGGGCGATGCTGGAATAAAGGGTTTGGCTGTAGCTGATTTTGACTGCTGCTTTTGTGGTTGTACTTCTTTGTATTCAGTTTGGAGTTGAGCTAATAGCTTATCAATGGAATCCATTTTTGCAATTCCTTATAAATAGTATAGCTAGTAACGCTTTGTGTAATTCGTAATTACCACTACGTAGGGTTTTAGACATTTAAAATGCGTGACTTATTTACGCCGAACTCTACTAGTCAGTAATAGCATTGAGTAACACTTCTGATAGACTCAAATCTTCCATATCTTCCATAGTAAT
>JBGTMK010000916.1:0-16370 GCA_041743605.1 Nostoc sp. | reverse complement strand
TATTGCGCTGTTCGCGGGCACGAATATCAGCATCAAGTTGTCTTCTGCGAACTTCACTTTGTGCGTCTTCTTGGGCAGCTTGTGTTGTTTCTGCCGATGGAGCTTGTGCGGCTTCGTCAGGAGCTGGTGCGGTTACAGTTGTTTTAGCAGTATCTTGACAAGCAGCAACACCAAAAACTAAAAGGCTACTAATTAGGAAAGGAGTTAGCTTTTGCATATTTTTCATTTTTTCTCGGAATTGATTGATTGATATTTACGGAAAAATTGAGGAGCAAGGTCTTTATCAAAAAGATTTTAGAATCCAGAAGGAAAAATCTCTTTTTCTACTTCTTGCTGCGACAATTTTGTGGAGTTAGTGTGAATGAAAACTACCTTGAGTTAGAGTGTTTCATCACGACGGTCAACAATAACTACAGCAGGATCGTTTCTATGAGACTCTGTTGAGTAATTGGGGCGAACAGGATCAGTAACTGGTATGTTGTTATGTGTTACTCGGTCGAAACCTGGACGATGTTCGCCTAAATCAGTGGCATCATAAATGGCAAATTCTTCAATACCTCGACGTTTGAGAACAGCTTCAGCTTGATGAATTTCAGCTTCTGTTCCATCGATAATTAACAAGTAGTCGCCTCTTTGGAAGCGATCACCATAAACTCGCGCCTTGTCTTCGGGAATCCCTAAGCCAACCAGTGCGCCAACAAGACCACCAGCTGCTGCACCGATCGCGCCACCAGCCGCTGTTGTGGCCAAAGCTGTTGCGACTGCACCACCTGCAATCACAGGCCCGACTCCAGGTATTGCTAAAGTGCCAAGACCAACTAATAAGCCAGTCAAACCGCCGACAACACCGCCTGTAGCTGCTCCAGCTTTTGCACCATCATCTGCTTTATTACCTGTTTCAACGTCTCTATCTACGTCTACACCAGCGATCCCACCACTGCTTGTATCTTTGGCTATGATGGAAACGCTACTTAAAGGAAAACCTGCATCTCGCAATTCTGTAAGTGCTACTTCAGCATCTCGACGATGAGAAAATACGCCGATCGCACGTTTAGCAACACCACTATGAGCCGCAGTGGGAGTTGGAGCGACATAACCAGTGGTTGCATTAGTCGTTGCATTAGTCGCATCTGGATGATCGTAAATGCCAAACTCTTCTACACCCTGCTTATGCAAAATTGTTTCTGCTCTGAGAATTTCTGCATCTGTACCATCGAGGATAACTAAATAATGTCCTCGCCTCACACGTTCGTCGTAAACTCTGGCTCGTTCTTCAGGAATTCCTAAGCCAATCAATGCACCTAGCAAACTACCAGCTACTGCACCAATACCAGCACCAGCGAGAGTTGTAGCTAGGGTAGTTGCTGCGGCTCCAGCTAGCATAATTGGCCCAATTCCTGGAATTGCCAAAGTGCCAAGACCAACTAATAAGCCAGTTAATCCGCCCAAAGCACCGCCTGTGGCTGCTCCGACTTTAGCGCCTTCGTCAGATTTATCACCGACGCGATCGCTGACTTCTGCACCAGAGATATCATCTCTGTCTCCATCCTGCGTAATGACAGAGACTCTGTTCATGTCAAAGCCAATTTTTTTTAATTCATGTAGGGCATCTTCAACATCTCGACGATTAGAAAATACACCTACAGCACGTTTATGTACACCTACAACCATTATTCTCTCCTCAACAAAATTCAATTATCTACTAATTCATAGCGTCGTAATTACTCTTATTAATACATAGATATATTGACTTTACATCAATCGCTTGGAATAATTTTTGCCTCTATCATTAGACATAGGTGATTGTATCTAATTCAGTAAAAAAGTATGAATTCTAAAATACAAGTTGTTTTATCTAGCTAGTTTTAGATAATTATTATTTCATTTTAAAATATCTGTTACAAATTGTTACAAGGGAATTGGTATTTCAATTTCTAAGAAAAACCATAAATTACACCTTATTAATTTCAATAAAAAATAATAGAAAAGATTTACTTTCAAAATACGACCTTTGGCAAACTAACCTATTACCTAAGAAAGTGTCGGTTTTATAGAAATAATAACTAAGCTAAGAAATAAGCCATTTTGTCAATGGGTATTTAATTGAGTGTAAGTGAGAAAATCCTATGTTTCAAGGTGTTTTAACTATTTCGGGATGGAACTGGCTACCTTTTGGATTAGTGCCAATAACTTTGGCTCAGGAAGTACTAACTCCAGAAGAAGCATCAGTTCTTTTTTCTGGGCCTAAATTCTTGGTGGCATTGCTAGCTGGGGTTTCAATGGCAATTGCCTTTCAATTGTTATTCACAAACTTTTCAGTTGCTATAGGAATTTCATCTTGGGAAATTGACTCAGATTCGGATGATGAGTCAGAAAGTTTGGGTAAGACAATTCGTAAAGTTCAAGGTAAAGTTGGTGCTTGGGCATTAATAACCGCTAGCATTGCATTATTTATTGCTTGTTTTCTAGCGGTAAAACTTAGCTTAATCGAAAGTGCATTTTTAGGATCAATTATTGGTGTAGTAATCTGGTCTACCTATTTTTCACTGATAATTTGGTTGGGTTCCTCAACAGCAGGTTCTTTAATCGGTTCTATCGCTAATACTTTTAATTCTGGTTTTCAAGCTCTGATGGGTACAGCAACCGCTGGTATCGGTGCTAATACTGCAAAAAAACAGTTAGTTTCTACTGCTGAAGATATTACAGCCGCAGTTCGGCGGGAATTATCTTCAGGTTTTGATTCTGAAGGGATTAAAAATACGCTCCAAAGTTCTTTAGGTTCTCTGGAATTGCCAAAGCTGGATATCAAAGAGATTCGTAATCAATTTGACCAGCTTTTGAAAGATACTGATTTGCAATCGGTTGCTAATAGTGATTTATTGCAAAACATTAATCGTCAAACATTTGTTGATTTAATCAGCAGTCGAGCAGATTTATCTAAAGGAGAAATAAATCGCATTGCTGACCAATTTGAAGGTGCTTGGCAACAAGCTTTGAATCGTAAAAATCCCACGGAGCAAGTAATTAATTTGCTCAAGTCTGCCACTCCTGAAGAACTCAATTCTGAGCGATTGGGTGAACGACTCCAAGAACTGGTTACAGTTGGAGGTGGTAATGGCAATGGTGTAATCAAGCAAGCTATTCGATATGGTTTGAGCGCCGCTGCACCAGCAGTTATGGAACGGGTAAACCTTTCTAATATCGATGTGAACAAAATTACAACTCAGTTGCAAAAGCTGAAAGAGAAAGTTCAAGATGTTGATGTCGATCAAATCACCGAACAATTTCAAAAGTTTAGAGAACAAGCATCTGAGCAAGTATCTGCAACATTGCCAATCTCACTTGAGAACACGATTAAGGCAGATGTAGAAGACTACATATTGCATTCATTTCCTTGGCACTTTAACCGAATTACTCTAGTAGATGAATTTAAAGAAGTCATCTATGACGTAAATGCAGATCCGACCACTGTCAGACGGGAGTTGGAAGAAATCAATCAAGAATATTTTACCAACTTGCTGAAGCAGCGGGATGATCTCAGCGAAGCCAGGGTGAAAGAAATTTCCGAGCAAATGGAAAGCGATCGCTTGGAAGTTTTAGAAACTGTCAAACAAGCCGAAACGCGAGAAAAAGGGCAAGATTTTCGCAGCCGTATCGAAGATTATCTCCGTTCGACGGGGAAAGAAGAACTAAATCCTGAAGGTATTGAACGGGACTTTAGCAAGTTACTGGAAGATCCTGAAGCTGGATTTGAAGATTTAAGTAGCCGCTTCGGACAATTTGATCGCGACACTTTTGTGCAATTGCTCCAGCAACGTCAAGATATCAGTGAAGAGGAAGCTAATAATATTGTTAGTCAACTCGAACGCAACCGGGATAATTTCTTGAATCGTGCTAGAGAATTGCAAGAACAAGCAAAAGCGAAAGCTGATGAACTGCGCCAAAGAGTTGAAGACTATCTGCGGAATACTAACAAAGACGAACTCAATCCCGATGCAATCAAACGTGAGTTTAGAGTTCTGCTAGACGATCCACAAGCTGGAGTTAGCCTTTTACGATCGCGCCTATCGCAATTTGACCGCGAGACACTGGTACAATTGCTCAGTCAGCGTCAAGATTTGAGCGAAGAACAGGTAAACCAAGTTCTCGATCAGCTTGAAGCAGTCCGAGATAGTATTTTGCAAGTTCCGCAGCAAGCGAAAGAACAGTACGAAAAAACGACAAAAGCGATCGCAGAATATCTCCGCAATACCAACTTGGAAGAACTTGATCCAGAAGGTATTAGAGGCGATTTGGAAAAATTACTCGATGATCCCAAAGCTGGAGCCTTAGCATTGCGCGATCGCTTGTCTCACGTTGATCGAGAAACCTTAGTTAAACTCGTCAGTCAACGCGGAGACTTGAGCCAAGAGCAAGTTAATCAGATCATTGATCGCGCTCAAGATGCCGTTGGTGACATTGTGAGAGCGCCACGACGTTTAGCCAAGCGTACCACTCAAGCAGCTCTAGATTTTGAAGGTAATCTGGAAGAATATCTGCGGAATACCAACAAAGACGAGCTAAGTCCCGAAGGAATCAAACGCGATTTGCAATTGCTGCTATCTTCTCCCCGTGCTGGAATTGGGAATTTAAGCGATCGCGCCTCAAAATTTGATCGTTCGACAATTGTGGCGCTATTATCCCAACGGGAGGATATCTCAGAAGAAGAAGCTAACCGAATTGTGGATCAAATTGAGTCGGTTCGTAGTTCCATAGTCGAACAATTCCAGCAGATTCAGCAGAGAGTGCAATCAGTGCTGGATGGAGTTTTTGCCAAAGTTCGCAACTATCTTAACTCCCTGGATCGTTCGGAACTCAACTATGAAGGGATTCAGCAAGACTTTGCGAAAGTATTCGACGATCCCCAAGCTGGATTTGAAGCATTGCGCGATCGCCTCAGTCAATTTGATCGTGACACCTTAGTTGCTGTGATCAGTTCTCGTGAGGATGTTTCCGAAGCTGATGCTAACCGGATCATCAACCAAATAGAAGCGGCGCGGGATGGCGTACTGCAACGAGCCGAACGCATCCAACAAGAAACCCAAAAACGCCTAAAAGCAATCCAAGAGCAAGCTAAAAAGCAAGCCGAAGAAACCAAGAAAACCGTTGCAAACGCTGCTTGGTGGATATTTGGGACAGCGATCACTTCCCTTGCCGCCAGTGCGATCGCAGGTGCGATCGCTGTGACTGGGATAACTTTACCTGGCTGAAATATCCCAGTTATCGAGAATTTATAACACATACAGAGTGGTATTCAGTTTTTACAAATGAATACCACTTTTTTTATATATAAGCTAAAAAACTCTGTCAAAGCCAGATTGAACACCTGATTTCACTCATCAACTCAACATACATACAGTTTCCGAAAGTTGTTACAAATGATAATTTATGCTGCAATAAAGGAAACATATCTTGAATCGGCGCACCTCTAAAGGAAGAACTATAAAAATAACAACCGCCGTAAAATTTAGATCCTCTCCTCATCAAATAGTTTTAACTATATAGGACAGGACTCCTATTTGATTTTTAAAGAAAACTCAGTACACATCTATTCCCTTCTTTCCTGTTCCCTATTCCCTATTCCCTGTACCCTATTCCCTGTACCCTCCCTACGCAAGTAGCATATTACAGATGAACAATGATGAGTTTAATTCAGTGTGCCACCTCACAGAGTGTAAACAGGCAGAGGAGACACTACAACAGCAAATTCAATGGCAACGACTGGTGATGGCAATTGCCCAGCGGATTCGCCAGAGTTTGAATTTGGACAAGGTTCTCAATACCACTGTCACTGAAGTACGTCAATTCCTGCAAGTAGATCGAGTCTTCATGTATCAGTTTGAACCAGACTACAGCGGAGTGGTGGTGGTGGAGTCTGTTGATGAAAATTGGATTTCGGCTCTGCATACCCAAGTCAAAGACAGTTATTTCATGGAAACTCACGGTGAGGAATACAGACAGGGGCGCATCCAAGCTATTGCAGATATTTATACAGCAGGTCTAACTGAATGCCACTGCAATTTACTTACTCAGTTTCAGGTCAGGGCAAACTTGGCAGTCCCCATCTTACAAGGAAAAAAATTGTGGGGATTATTAGTTGCTAACCAGTGTGCCGCACCTCGCCAGTGGCAGATGTGGGAAATCGATTTACTCAAACAATTGGCAACACAGGTGGGCATTGCCATCCAGCAATCTCAACTGTATGAGCAGGTACAAACTGAACTTGTTGAACGCAAGCGGGTAGAATCGGGTTTAAGAGCGCGTGTGCGTCAACAGGCAGCTGTGGCTAAATTGGGTCAATTAGCTCTGGCTAATATCGACCTTTACGCATTAATGGACGAAGCTGTTGTCCTGATTACTCAAAGCCTTGAGGTAGAGTACAGTAAAGTTTTAGAACTGCTTCCAGATGAAAACAGCTTATTGTTGCGATCGGGATTCGGTTGGCAGTCAGGGCTAGTGGGAAATTTTAAATTAGAATTAGGTGGAGGAAATGAGACTCAGGCTTCCTATACACTAACTTCCCATGAGCCAGTAATTGTTTGCGACCTTGCCAAAGAAACGCGATTTCAAGGGCCACCTTTATTGATTGACCACTCGGTGATTAGTGGGATTAGCGTCATCATTCAGGGACAAAAACAACCTCTTGGTGTCTTAGGCGCCCACACAACGAGACATCGGGAGTTTACCCAAAATGATATTCACTTTTTGCAAGCGATCGCAAACGTGTTGGCTACAACCATTGAGCGTAAGTGGGCAGAACAGAAAATCCGCGAACAAGCAGCTTTATTAGATATCGCTTCTGACGCGATCATTGTACGAAATTTCCAAAACCAAATATTATTCTGGAATCAAGGTGCAGAACGTCTATATGGTTGGGAGACTCATGAGGCTTTAGGAAAAAATGTTGAGCAGCTTCTGTGCAAAGAAAACTCACAGCAATTGGAAGCGGCTTTAACAAATGTTACTGACTTTGGCTTATGGCAAGGTGAGTTACACAAAGTGACAAAAGACGGTAAAGAAATTATCGTGGAAAGCCGATGGACACTGATGCGTGATGAAGCAGACCAACCCAAATCCATCCTTTCCGTTGACACTGACATCACAGAGAAAAAACAACTCCTAGCTCAATTTCTCCGTGCCCAACGCCTAGAGAGTCTTGGCACATTAGCAAGTGGTATTGCCCACGACCTCAATAATATCCTGACGCCCATTCTCTCCTCAGTAGAAATGCTAGCGCTCAAACTTCCCAATCTGGATGTACGCAATCAGCAACTACTGAAACTGCTCGAACATAATTCTAAACGGGCGGCGGATTTGGTCAAGCAAATTCTGACTTTTTCTCGTCGGTCTGAAGGAAACGGTATTTCTTTACAAATAGAACACTTACTGCTAGAAATTGAGCAAATTGTCAAAAGCACATTTCCCAAATCGATCACAATTATTAATCATATACCTAGACATAAACTCTGGACTATCTTGGCAGATCCTACTCAAATTCATCAGGTGTTAATGAATTTGTGTGTGAATGCTCGTGATGCCATGCCCAAGGGTGGCACTTTATCTATATCTGCGGAGAATTTATTCGTTGACGAAAACTTTGCCAAAATGAATCTAAATGCTCAGGTTGGCCCATATATACTCATAACTATTTCAGATACAGGATTTGGGATACCGCCACTAATTTTAGAGCGAATTTTTGAACCCTTTTTCACAACTAAAGAACCAGGCAAAGGCACTGGCTTAGGTTTGTCAACAGTGATTGGGATTGTCAAAAACCACAATGGTTTTGTAAAAGTGTCTACTGAGGTAGGCAAAGGTTCCCAATTTCAAGTGTATCTACCAGCTATAAATACAAGTGTAAAGCAGCAAGCAGAGAACTTGGAATTTCCCAACGGCAACGGAGAATTGATTCTAGTTGTAGATGATGAGGCCGCTATTTTAGAGATTAGCAAAACTTTGTTAGAAGACCACAACTACGAAATTCTAACAGCTATGAACGGCATCGAGGCAATCTCATTGTACGCTCAGTATAAAAATCAAATCAGCATGGTGTTAATGGATATGATGATGCCATCAATGGACGGGTTAACTGCGGTTGATATCATTCAACAAATCAACCCGAAAGTCAAAATTATGGGCATCAGCGGCACTGTTACCGATAGTCAGATGATTGAAGCTGTTAACGCTGGCATCAATATATTTTTGAGGAAGCCTTACACTTTTCATCAATTATTACACGCTATTAAGGACTTCTTGAGCGAACCGTAATCTCGTGCTAAAACCTCATTGTGCCTGTGGAGTGTTTTTATCGAACAGAATAAAGGCTTCAGTTGTCAGAATGGGTTAAACACAGAAAAAGCGGTGCTTGGCAGCGTCTCGTAGAGAGCGTCTTGATTCTGACCGGAGCTAACGGAAACGTCTCCAGCTCTGCTCCTGAATTCTGACTCCTGAATTCTTCTTCAAGGTAGCTTGCTCACTCATGTTCGATCGCACCCACCGCCCAGTCATGAGAAAATCAAATAATACAATCGCAATACAAGCGACGATGCCAGGGAAGGAAAAAAGATGTCGGAGAATTTGAGAAGCCAAATTGTGACGCAAGGGGTGCAGCGATCGCCTAATCGGGCTATGCTACGTGCAGTTGGTTTTAAAGATGAAGATTTTAATAAAGCCATTGTTGGTATTGCCAACGGTTACAGTACAATCACTCCCTGTAATATGGGGATAAATCAACTGGCGCTCATAGCAGAAGTTGGAATTAAAACCGCCGGAGCAATGCCGCAAATGTTCGGCACGATTACCATTAGCGACGGGATTTCGATGGGAACTGAAGGGATGAAATATTCCCTAGTTTCGCGAGAAGTCATAGCCGATTCCATTGAAACCGCCTGTACTGGACAAAGTATGGATGGTGTGCTGGCGATTGGTGGTTGTGATAAAAATATGCCAGGGGCAATGTTGGCGATCGCCCGAATGAATATCCCTGCTATTTTCGTTTATGGTGGCACAATTAAACCCGGTCACTACAACGGACGAGATTTAACTGTTGTCAGTTCTTTTGAAGCTGTTGGTCAATACAGTGCTGGAAAAATTGACGAAAAGGAATTATTAGAAGTTGAAGGTCGCGCTTGTCCTGGCGCTGGTTCCTGTGGGGGAATGTTCACGGCTAACACCATGTCTTCAGCATTTGAAGCGTTGGGAATGAGTTTGCCCTATTCTTCGACAATGGCAGCCGAAGATGCCGAAAAAGCCGACAGCGCCGAAAAATCAGCGTTTGTGTTAGTCGAAGCTATCCGTAAACAAATCTTGCCCCGGCAAATTATCACCCGTAAATCTATAGAGAATGCCATTTCTGTGATTATGGCGGTGGGTGGTTCAACCAATGCAGTATTGCATTTTTTAGCGATCGCCCGTGCCGCTGAGGTAGATTTAACTATAGACGACTTTGAAACAATCCGCGCCCGTGTTCCCGTTTTGTGTGATTTAAAACCAAGCGGTAAATATGTCGCCACAGATTTACACAAAGCTGGTGGCATTCCCCAAGTAATGAAGATGCTACTTGTGCATGATTTATTACACAGTGATAGCCTCACCATCAGCGGTCAAACAATTGCAGAGATATTGGCAGACATACCAGAAGAACCATCTGCTAATCAAGACGTAATTCGTCCTTGGAATAACCCGATGTATCCCCAAGGACATTTAGCTATTCTTAGAGGTAACTTGGCAACAGAAGGGGCTGTCGCCAAAATTACCGGGGTGAAAAAACCAATAATTACCGGCCCGGCACGGGTGTTTGAATCAGAGGAAGCCTCTTTAGCTGCAATTTTGGCAGGTAAAATTCAAGCTGGTGATATTTTAGTGATTCGTTACGAAGGGCCTAAGGGCGGCCCTGGGATGCGAGAAATGTTGGCTCCCACCTCAGCAATTATCGGGGCTGGTTTGGGTGATGCTGTGGGATTAATTACCGACGGACGCTTTTCTGGCGGTACTTATGGCATGGTGGTTGGTCATGTTGCTCCAGAAGCAGCAGTTGGTGGTGCGATCGCTCTTGTAGAAGAAGGCGATAGTATTACTATTGATGCACCCGCTCGTTTATTGCAGTTGAATATATCCGAAGAAGAATTAGCCCGTCGTCGTGCCAACTGGCAACCTCCCGCTCCGCGTTATACTAAAGGCGTGTTGGCGAAATATGCCAAATTGGTATCTTCTAGCAGTGTTGGTGCTGTAACAGATTTAGATTTGTTTTAACAAAACAGAATTCAGGAGTCAGGAGCCAGAATTCAGAATTGAATTCTGTGCAACTGGCGGTGCTTCGCAGCATGAAGAGTGCTGAGTTCCGAGTGCTGTTAGCGGTAGCGGGGCGTTTAGGCCGTGCTGAGTTTGAAGACCGCCCACAAGGGTGGGGTATCAACTGGGAACGAGGCAATCTAAAAGCTAGTTATAGACCAATACGCTTGGGTTAAGGGCTACTAGCAAAAATTTTGGGTTTTCGAGACGCGATAAATCGCCGTCTCTACAAGTGTTTTGGTCTTATTTGAACTGTATTGAGTTGACGCACGCCCTCAAAGCTCAGATTATGTCTTCATTGAAGAGTCTCTGAGAAGCCTACACTGTATGCTTGCATCAGTGTAGGTACGTCACCTCAGAAGTATTGAAACCTAATTCTAAATGCGATCGCTATTAGGTAAACCTTGCTGGTTATTTGGCTCTTTATCAGATTGCAATCGAGTATATATAAAGGTTACTAATGCTAGAGTCAGTCCAATGGCAAAGACCACTCCCAGGATTCGCAAAAAATTGGGAGTAATTCTTGTAGCTAGCTGCCCACTTAGCCTTGGTTGGTAAATAGTGTCATCCGTTGGCACTTGTTGTCTACCTTGACTAGATGCTGGTCGCGGTTGATATAAAGTTACATCTCGCGGTACTTGTTGCCCACTTTGATTAGCCCCAGGTCGTGGTTGAAATAATGTCTTATCTGGTGGTACTTGTTGCCCACTTTGATTAGCCCCAGGTCGCGGTTGAAATAATGTCTTATCTGGTTTGCTGGCGTTCGGATTATTTACAGGAGTCTGTTGACTTTGCTCAACTGGGTTAAATGGTCTTGGAACAGTTTCGTGATTTGAACCTTGAAGGGGAGGAACGGTTTCCTCAGATTGATTTTGCTCAATCGGGTTAAACTGTTTCGGAAGGGTTTCGTAATTTGAACCTTGATGATACCCAGATGGAGGACGAATAACTGTGTCGTCATTCGATTGCCTAGGAAGAGTTTCGTGATTTGAACCTTGATGATACACAGATGGAGGACGAATAACTGTGTCGTCGCTCGATTGCCTCGGAAGGGTTTCGTGATTTGAACCTTGATTATAAGCAGGTTGCCCTGTAATCTGTCCGGGTACACTAGTAGTCCCAGTAACAAATTTGGCAGCAGCTTGCAAAGCTTGATTGAGTTCTTTTACTGTGGCAAATCGGTTAGCTGGGTTCTTGTGGAGACATTTCATCACCACCGCTTCTAATTGTATGGGTAAATGCTCACACCCTGGTTGCGATCGCAGTGGTTTCGGCGGCTCATAAGCATGGGCTAATACCCAAGAAGCCTCACTGATATGACTACCCTTAATGCTGATTCCAAAGGGGTCGGCTGCACTCAGCATTTCATAAAGGATAATCCCCAAGCTATAAATATCACCCCTAGCGTCCAAATTTTGATCGCTTTGGATTTGTTCAGGAGGTGCGTAACGAAATGTACCGATAAATGTACTAGTTATATTTGTAATATTAGAATTTTCCGAAGATTCACTCCGAATTTTAGCAACACCAAAATCTAAAACTTTTACCCACTCTCCCAAATCTGTAGGTACTAAAAATATATTATCTGGTTTCAGGTCGCGGTGAATTACCTGAATATGCTCAGTGGTTTTGCCACCTTCCCGTTGCAGAGTCACTCCTTGATGGGCAAGCTGTAAACCCTTGCAAACTTGCGCCATAATTTTTACCGTCCGCTCAACAGATAGCCGCTTTTCGCGCAGTAGTAATTGCCTGAGCGTTTGCCCCCGCAAATATTCCATTACATAAAATGGAAAACCTTCTGGGGTTACACCACAGTCACTAATCTTAACAATGTGATCGCTTTGCAAAGCAGCACAAACTGCCACTTCCCGCTCAAAACGCTTTCTCATTTCTTGTGATGCCACCAGCGTATCTTTGAGCAACTTCAGTGCTACCTGTTGACCTACACGGGTATCTGTTGCTAGGAAGACTTCTCCCATGCCACCCCCGCCTAAGCGTCTGTCTAAACGGTATCGCTGGTTATCACCTACAAAGCGACCATTCCAAGAATTTGAAGAAGGTGGGGATTTCATCTGGGGGAACCCATCCTAGTTACTTTAAGTGTTAGCTTTAGTCCGAGATAGTACTAGTATTACAAATATGATTGCTTGCTTCGTAACCTAGATAAATACTAGTAATATAAGTTACCAGCATTTTTCTAACTATACTCAGCTTAACATAAAAGTAATGCTAGCAATTTGATAAAATGTTTAAAATTAACACCTATGACAGTTGAAATTTGTTCCTAATGTTAAGTTAACGCAAAGTTGACGAAGGTAATAGCTTCAGTAGTGCTGAGTCTTGAGTGCTGAGTAACCAAGAGATGGAAACGGCAAAGCCCCAACTACGAACCTAGCAAGTCAAACTTGACAGATGAGTAATTTATGCTAGCAAGATGAGCTTAAATTACGCTGCTAATTTTGACTAGTAAATCAGGAGGCAAGATGGAAAGCAACACCAGAGCATGGTGGATATATGCATTATTTTCGGCTGGCTTTGCAGCATTGACAACTATATATTTAAAGTTTTGCAAAATATATTCTGTCAATGTACTCTGGCGTACATGATTAATATGTGCTATTGCCATGAGGAATAAGGATGAGTAATGTGCTCTCTATAGCCGCAGTGACAGCAGTACTTAAAGTCTTGCTGGAAAATGGTTTAGTCAGCGATCCGATCGCTGCTAGTGTTGGTGATGTGATTGTAACTGCCCTACCACCTGATCGAATTTCAGTTGAAGCTGACGAGCGTGCCCAAATCAACCTCTTTCTTTATCAAGTGACGCAGAATCGTAATGTCGATTGGGTATCTCAGGAATTTCGGAGCAGACACTTGTCTACTAATGGAAACCCACGTTCTCAAACTCCACCACTAGCTCTTGATCTCCACTACTTACTAACAGCCTACGGAGCCAAGGATTTTCAGGCAGAGCTTCTACTGGGCTATGCAATGCATTTATTACACAAAACACCAGCTATCACATCAGATATTATTGAAAATACTTTAATCAATGCATCTACAACCAATACCTCAAGTGCTTTTTCTCAAGCTGTTGCAAGTGTGTCCGTATCCGATTTAGCTGAACAAATTGGGCAGATAAAATTGACTCCAGAGTTTTTTAACATGGAAGAAACTTCTAAGTTATGGTCTGCTTTACAAACACACTATCGACCTTCAGCTACCTATCTGGCATCAATGGTATTGATTGAAAGTAGCAAATCTGATAACTCTGAAGGTTTCTCCATGATGCCCTTGTCTCAACCGAGTATAGAGCAAGTTATGGCTCCAGCAAAGACTGATCAAATGATTGTTGCGGGCACAAAATTAGTAATTCGTGGTAAACGATTACGCAGTGAAATCACACGAGTTCGTTTGGGTAATCGGGAGACATTACTAGTACCTCAAGAAGTAAAAGAAACACAAATCAGCTTATTAGTCCCACCAGATTTGTACGCAAGTGTACAGAGTGTCCAAGTTGTCCACCTGACAATGAGTAACACAGGGCAAACAGATCATCCAGTTGAATCAAACGTTGCGGCTTTTGTCCTCCATCCAACAATTACAGCATTCGTCGCTCAAGTGGAAAATAGCGGCGACAATTTACGCACAGCAGAAATTACCGTTAAATTCCAACCGAAAGTAGGTAAGGCACAGCGAGTAGTTTTACTACTCAATCAGGTATCAGGTGATAGTCCGGTAGCTTACTCCTTTTTCGTTGCACCACGCACTGAAGATACTGATGCAATCACGATTCCTGTCAAAGACGTGAAGCCAGGAGCTTATATTGTCCGGGTGCAGGTAGATGGGGCGGAAAGTCCACTGCATAAAAATCAGTCTGGGGAATACGATTCGCCACAGGTAACAATTTTATGAATCCGACAGCAATTAATCACAATTGGGATGAGGCAAACTACCGCTATCTATCAGCAGCCCTAGCCGTGGTGCGTGGGATTTTAGAAAATCACACAGCAAGGGAGCAAAATCAATCTGAGGAGGAAAGCCAAGAGCATTTACAGCAAGCTTTACAGGAAGCTGCTGCTGCTATGCCAGCACCATCGGCATTGGAGAGAGTATGCAAAATGTTTAGCCTCTCATCCTTTGAACGGGATTTGCTGTTGTTGTGTGCAGGTATGGAGTTGAATGGAGATTTTGCCAAATTGTGTGCTATTGTCCACGGAGATTCACAACGAGCTTATCCAACCTTGGGTTTAGCTCTGGCAGCTTTACCTCACGTCCACTGGGATGCGATCGCACCAAATGCTCCCTTACGTCATTGGCGGCTAATTCAAATTGGTGACGGTCATGCCCTTACCCTCAGTCCCCTAAGAATTGACGAGCGGATTTTACATTATCTCACAGGTATCCAATATCTTGATGAACGATTAGCTGGCATCATTGAGCCATTACAAGAGGTTAGTGATTTAGTACCCTCCCACCAAGATTTAGCAGAGCGGGTAGCAGCAGTTTGGTTACAAGCTTACAAAGTTAATCGCTTGCCAGTTGTCCAGTTATGCAGTAAAGAAACTACTAGCAAACGCGCCATTGCTGCCAAAATTTGTCAAATCCAGGGTTTAAGCCTGTGGGTAATACCTGCACAAGTCATTCCCTTAGTACCTAGCGAGTTAGATAATCTCATTCGCCTGTGGACTCGTGAGACGATTTTAAATAAGAGTGCTTTACTCATAGACTGCAACGAACTAGATACTAATGATCGGGTGCGGCTAAATGCGATCGCTAATTTCATCGAACGCACAAAAGGCTTTTTAATAGTTACGAGTCGGGAACGGATTGGCTTATCACAACGCCTAGTAGTTAATTTTGATGTACATCAACCAACTAGCAAAGAACAAGGTGTTGTTTGGCAAGATGCACTAGGTGCAATTCCATTGCAAATGAATGGGCAAGTCAAAACTCTCGTAGATCAGTTTAACCTAAGTGCTGTAACCATTCGCGCTGCTTGTGCAGAAGCCGCAGGACAGTTAGCCCAAACACCCGAAAACGATATCAGTGATATTTTATGGGATGCTTGCCGAGTGCAAGCACGTCCACGCTTAGATGAACTCGCCCAGCGGATTGAACCATCGGGTGATTGGGAGGACTTAGTATTACCAGAAGCACAGAAACAAATTCTCCGAGAAATTGCGGCTCATGTCCGCCAACGTAGTACTGTATATAACAATTGGGGTTTTGGTGCCAAGAGTGGGCGGGGATTGGGAATCAGCGCTCTATTTGCAGGTGCTAGCGGCACTGGTAAAACTTTGGGAGCAGAAGTACTGGCTCATAAATTGCGCCTCGACCTTTATCGCATTGACCTATCATCGGTAGTCAGCAAATATATTGGCGAGACAGAGAAAAATCTACGTCAGGTGTTCGATGTCGCAGAACAAGGCGGCGTGATTTTGTTATTTGATGAAGCTGATGCTTTATTTGGTAAACGGAGTGAAGTCAAAGATGCCCGCGATCGCTATGCCAATATTGAAGTTAGCTACTTATTGCAACGGATGGAAAGCTACCCAGGTTTAGCAGTCCTAACTACAAATCTCAAGAGTGCAATTGATACAGCCTTTCTGCGGCGGATTCGCTTTGTGGTGCAGTTCCCCTTCCCTGATACAACCCAACGAGCCGAGATTTGGCGACGCGTCTTTCCAGCCAACACCCCAACCACAGACTTAGATGCTCTGCAACTGGCACGACTAAATGTCACTGGAGGTAATATTCGTAACATAGCCTTAAATGCAGCTTTTTTGGCAGCCGATGCCGGGGAACCAGTGCAGATGAAACACTTACTACGGGCAGCTCAAACGGAATATAGTAAGTTAGAGAAACCCTTGACTGATGCCGAAATTGGGGGATGGAGTTGATTTTTAGCTAGATCAGCAGAAGCCCCACACTCACTCTTAGGAGTGTGGGATGAATGCGCGGGAGTGGAGAGATATAGTAATTAATGCTTTTTGGCGTAGCCAAAACAATTAATTACTATATCGAGCCATGACCCATATTCA
>JBGTMK010000915.1:0-5409 GCA_041743605.1 Nostoc sp. | reverse complement strand
CGATTAAGTACTTCGCTGCCCCAGAGAATCAAGACTTAGGTGTGGTTAAATATCTGCGAAAGCCATTCTCCAAGCTAGATTTATCGCCTTTTCCTGCACCCTCTTGACAATTGTGCCATTATCTTAACCTCTCACTGATGGATCCACCCCATCTTGTGGTTTCCCTTTCTTTTTTGCTACCCCATCTCACATAAGCCGTAACATCTAAGGACAAATAAGATTAGCCCTTATTCTTTCTCTCAGTTGCGCTCATAACATTGCCTAAAATAAGCCAAACTAGGCAATGTTTGAATAAAAGTATTTTTATCCTCTAATCTTGGGCAGTGATCGCTCTGGTACTCAAAAGCCCAGTCATAAAGGCTGGGCTTTCGTTGGGGTTATAGTCCTCAAGGGCAAGTTATATGCGTTATTTATAAGTAGCTTTTCTGAAGTTGACTACCAAGGCTAGAGTGCGAATTCCAGAAAACAGTAGATAAAAAACTGTCAATCACCCTGTCCCATCCACTAAAACTTAGTAGCGTCCGCGTCCACCGCCGCCACCATATCCGCCCCGGTTGCCACCAGAAGAACCTCTGTCTTCTCTGGGCTTGGCTTTGTTAACTTTGAGGGCGCGACCCATCCATTCAGCACCATCAAGACCTTCAATGGCAGCTGCTTCTTCTGCATCTGTTCCCATTTCTACAAAACCAAAACCGCGTGGTTGTCCTGTTTCACGATCAGTAGGTAGTTGAACACGCTTTACAGTACCATATTCAGCAAAAACACCCTTAATATCATCTTCCTTAACTTCGTAAGAGAGGTTGCCTACATAAATTGACATCGATTATCTCCAAAATTATTAGTGTTTGGAGATTTAAATTTCAGAGAAAAGTCTGTAAATATCAAAAGGGAAAAGCCTGTCAATACTAAAAACAAAGATACTCACCGAATTAACTCTCCTAGTCTAGGATGACATAAAAGCCAATTCTCTGCATTTAGTGATGTAAGACGCGGATGCGATTAAACTATTAGACCTTCATGGTATTAGTCAGCCAAAGGAGCTTGCTTCTACATTCTTGAAGAGTCGTCCGCAAGTATAAAAAGTAAACATATTAAAGTATTAGACCTTCATAGGATCTACAAAAGGTGATCGCCCCAACATAATTAAAGTCACAATATATTTAAATATATAGAGGTATTAAAGTATTAGACCTTTATGGTATACACTGATTAACGCTTTAGTTTTTTAACAAATGATTGTTATCAGTGTATTCAACTTTAAAGGCGGGACAGGTAAAAGCTCTACTGCCCTGAACTTAGGCGCATTTCTAGCATCTCCCAAACGCCAAACTCTGCTGATTGATTTAGATGGACAGCGTACTCTCTCGTTCGGTCTAGGCATGGATGGTACTGAGCCAACAACCCTTGACTGGCTAACCAGTAAAGAAGCCATCGCACCCAAACAGACCCAAGTAAAACACCTTTGTCTGATTCCAGGTGATATAGGTATGTTTCGCCTGACATCGGAGGATAACTTGTTTGTTCCAGCACTGTCACGACTTTCTGGGTTTGATGTAGTCTTAATGGACTGTCCCCCTGGACTGTCGGTAGCATCAGTGCAAGCCATCCTTAGCAGTTCGCGCATTCTTATTCCCACAATGAACGAACCTGCTTCCCTAAAAGGACTTTCGGAAGCTGTAGAACTAATTCGAGGGGAAAAGGCAGATATTCCCATTGATGTTGTCAGAACTCGATATAAGCCCCGGTTAGTTCTGACTAAAGAGGCTGACGATTTGCTAATTGAGGCAGCAGTGGAGTTAGGTTATCGACTATTGCACACAACTATCCCTGATAACATAGCTGTTGCTGAATCCATCGCAGCGCAACAACCAGTTAGCACTTACGCCCCCAAGTCCAGTGGTGCTAGAGCTTACCAATCTTTGGCTAAAGAGTGCATTAAACATTGGGGGATGAAATGACCAAAAAGAAAATGTCTGGCATGAAATTAAGCCAGTTTTCTGGAATTAAGAGCCAATCAGAGCCAGAGATTACCTCTCCTGCCGCCGAAGTAGAACCAACTTCCTTACCAGTTGAGAAAATGCCTATAACATCACCAGCCCCAAAGTCAGCATTAGAAGCGCCTACTGCATCACCAACTTCTCAAGCAGTAGTTAAGGAAAAACCCGTGACGATCAATATTAAAATTACTCGCACACAGCATGACTGGTTAACGGATACAGCCCGAACAGTGCGGGACAACAACACAGAAGCAGTTCCCCCTGGTGAGCGGGTTTACCCTCAGCACCTAATTGGTGTTGCCATAGAACTATTGCTTTCTTGTGAGGTTGACTGGAGCCAAGTCAAGAATGCTGAAGACCTCAAACGATTACTAAACCTATAAGTTAATTAAGGTATAATCATTTAAAAATATAAAGGTCTAATACTATAAAGGTTTAATAGATATTTCTTGCCCAGCATGACAGAAGAATTAGAATAAACTATGAATTGGAGTTTTCCCTTATGAGCGTCATAATTCCCGATGACATCCTCCGAGCATCAAACATGACTGAGGATGAACTGAAATTAGAAATTGGCATCTTGCTTTATGAGCAAGGTAAAATTAGCAGTGGCAAAGTCCGAGCCTGGACAGGAATCACAGTACTTGAATTCCAGCATGAACTGGCTAAACGCGGTTTACACATCAACTATGATGTAGAAGACTTCCAATCCGATGTGCGGACACTGCAATCAATGGGCTTGTTGTGATTATCGTTAGCGACACATCACCGATCACAAACTTGGCAGCGATTGGTCAGTTAGATTTACTGCGTCAGTTGTATAGTCGCGTTATCATTCCCCAAGCCGTTTATAACGAGATGGTAGGTGTAGATAAAGTTGTTCCTGGGGCAGTAGAAGTACAACAGCTATCTTGGATTCAGACGATAACTGTTGTTAATTCTCAACAAGTTACAGAAATTCAGGAAAAACAGGACAATATTGACTTAGGAGAAGCCGAAGCAATTATTTTATCCAAAGAACTGAAAGCTGACTTGCTATTAATGGATGAACGCCGAGGACGAGCAGTCGCTACAAGTTATGGACTAAATGTAACGGGTCTGTTGGGAGTCTTGCTACAAGCCAAAAAACAAGGGCTAATTCCAGCTATTAAACCATTAATTGATCAGTTAATTGCTACTGCTGACTTTCGGGTTAGCCAAAAGTTGTATGCAATTGTCTTGCAATCTGCTGATGAGGGTTAAGACTTTAATAGAACAAACGCCTTAAATCCCGTGGCTCGAACAATTTTCAACAGAGTAAAACGAAAACAACCAGACACTGCCTTGAAAAAAGTACGAGTAGGTAATATTAGCCTATTTACCATAGACGGCAGCAGTTTTTGGGTGTTGGCTATTTGAACCGCAGGCATCACTTTGGGGCAGAGTCCCCAGTATTCTTGTGCTACCAAAATTGATATCAATTTCGATATCAAAGCAGCAATTTTACAGACTACCACAGCGCTGATGATACTTAGTGACTTACGCAACAAGTGGCTATTGCTATATCTTGTGTAAACGTTCAGGCAAAAACATTGTATGCAATGATAGACGTTATTGGAAACATACATTATCAATAACAAGCCAGTAAGCACTTATGCCTAATCAGCCAGGTTGGGGGGAAATCGTCAAGGTAGAATTGGAGGCGTGTTTAGATGCACCGATCGCCAGATATTTTGATGCACAACTTGACAAAGACCCGGATGTGTTGGCGCAACTGCTGGCAGACAAGCGCAACCCCAATACTCGGCGTGCTTATGAAAAGGATTTGAAGGATTTTTTTCTGAAGATGACGGGCTTACTGCCGACTGGTGATAGTGTGCTGGAGTTTCTGCACTTGCAGCGAGAGCAAGCGGTGATGGTGGTGCTGAAGTACAAGGCGATGTTGATTAAATCTGGGTTGCGGGAGGCGACAATCAATCGGCGGTTGGCGGCGATTAAGTCGTTAGCGAAGATGGGGCGCAAGTTGGGAGTGTGCAACTATTCCCTGGAGGATGTTTCAGGGGAGAAGGTCAAGGCGTACCGGGATACGCGGGGTGTTGATAGCAAAGCGATCTCTCTTGTGATTCAGCAGTTTGATAGGGAGACTTTGATTGGTAAACGCAACTATGCAATTTTTCTGGTGCTGTGGGGTTTAGCTTTGCGTCGCCAGGAGATATGTCAATTAGATGTGGGTGACTTTGATTTTTATGGGCGTAAGTTGCGGGTTTTGGGTAAGGGTAAGGGAACCAATGAAGAATATTTGGATATGTCTAAGGATGTGGCGGCGGCGATAGCGGATTGGTTAATTGCTAGGGGGGATTTGAATGGCAATTTACCGATTTTTACGGCGTTAGATTTTCAGAATTCAGGGCATAGATTGACGACGGATGCCATCTATAAAATAGTGGCTACTGCTTTTAAAAAGGCGGGGGTTAAGAAACCCATGTCACCCCACAGGGTCAGGCATTCGGCGATTACGGCAGCGCTCGATGCGACTGATGGGAATATTAGAAAGGTGCAGAAATTAAGCCGTCATGCTGATCCTAGAACGCTGATGATTTATGACGATAACCGGAATAAAGACCTATGGGAGATGTCGGAATTGTTGACGGGAATGTTGAAGGTATCGGATAAATGAAAATTAATAAATTGACTAATGAATTTTAAGCTATAGCCTTGAACTAATCATTGAAAATCCTCAATTTATTGATCTGATAATTGCATAAGATTAATATTTTAAGGTTTAATTCTGAAGATAAGTTTGCTCGGTTTGCTGCCTTCTAAAATTACTATTGATGACAAGGTTGAGTAAAAAGATTAGGTGGTTTGTGCGAGATTTACGGATTAATCTGCTGTACACACTCATTGGACTTTGGACAAAAAAGAAGTGTTCGGGTAAATTGCTTGCGAATCTGAAATCTAGGCATCATAAATTACCCCAGTTATTTTTCAAACTGAGTCCAAGTGAGTTAAACGCCCAAAGCCTAAGAAAATTTACGCGGCTTTTTCTTTATCAGGTGTTGATTTTGACTGCTTCTTGATAACAGGATGCTTAGTGCGTTGCGTTTGAGTCTGACCTTGAACTCGACCGATTGAATTTCCTCGGGTTTTGGGAGAATGAGCCGGTGTACCAATCTCTGAAATAATTCTTTGAAAATCGCGTTGCACTACACTTGGAGTCACAATTTTATCATTGTGAGGCTTTAAATAACGCTCCCACGGTCTGGGTAAGTGTGTTGCTAAATCTTTTGCCGCCCAAAGTTGTGCGTAAGCAAGCATTACTAAACGTATCCAATTTTCCTCGTGTTCTACATCTGGAGTTTGAAACTCCGTCATCAACAAACGCTGCTTGCTAAATCGCAACATGTGTTCAATATCAAACCTTTGTCTATAG
>JBGTMK010000914.1:0-2742 GCA_041743605.1 Nostoc sp. | reverse complement strand
ACCCTTTAGCAATCTTCACATCCAGACAATCGAGGCGTTAGTCACTAATGAAACCTCATTCTTTCGAGGTTACTCCACCGAATGGCACTAAGAAAAGCTGAAACTTCGTCAGGGCAGGGTGTGAGAGGTGTGGGAGGTGTGGGAGGCAATGCAGCATTTGTTTGATATGCAGTTATTCAATTTCTCCCCACACTTCCCTCTCTCCCCACACTTCCCACACTCAAAAGCCAGTTAAATCATGGGTTTGCGCTTATCTTAGTGCCATTCGTTACTCCACCATAGTAAATTTTTTAACAGGATGATGCTTACTGTCCACGTTCGTTTGGAAAAAAGAGTATGGGATACCAGCTAAAACGCAATAATTCAGCTGCAAAACTGGAAACCAACCATTCTTGGAGTTTACCTATCGTTTCTGAAGACACTGCGATCGCGCTAATATCACCCATTGCAGCCGCCTCTAAAACCTCGGTAACAGAGTGTCCTTCCCGAACTTCTATTTCCACTTGTAAATTTACCCCCTCCAAATCAGCTTTAATCTGAGATAGAGTTTGTTCAGCCTGCTGTGGTAAGATTTTCCTTGGTATTTCTCGACGACCAGTATCTTCTAAAACCCAGCAAAGCTTGCATTGTTGCAGATATCTACTAGATTGTTGTTGAGCTAATTGCTTTACTTCTTGCACCAAATAATCCGCCGCTTGAGTACCGTTGTAGGGAAGTAGCAAAGAACGGAAAAGGTGCTGACAACGGAGTATTAATTCCTCAGAAGTATAAGCATAGATCAACTGAGGACGCAGTACCAGTAGGGGAATAGGTGTTCGACGAGATAAGTTAGCCATCGTACTACCCAACAATTTTTCCGTGAGTAAGCTGCGACTTTGAGAACCCAGGATAATTAATTCAGACCGATAGGTTTGGGCAACTTTTAGAATGATATCAACAGGCTTTCCCGATTGAACTTCTATTTTTACTTCTACATCAGTGGGGCTTTCGCCAATAGTTTCTGCAAACCGAGTTTGGGCTTGTTCTATTTTTTCACTATCAACTTGTGGAATAATGCCTCTTTCCGATAATGGTACAGCGTGCAGAAAAACTATTTGCTTCATACCCACAAGCGCAAGGCTGGAAACAAAATGTCTTAGACGATGTAAACCGTCGGAAAAGTCTGTGCAAATCAAAATTCGTTGAAACATATATTCTAACTAATAAAAAATATTTAGAAATCTTCTAATTTAATCCCAAACCTTATAATTAAGTTTGCTTGAATAGTTATAGCACATTTTATTTTGATTATTTTATTGCCGATTACGAATTACGAATTATCTGGTCGTGAGTTCTGTTGCCGCACCATGAATAAAAACTGCAATTGTTGTGTAATCTCTTTGAGCAGATATAAATTTTTTTGAGTAACAGCTTTTTGATATTCAGCAAATAATGTTTCGTATTGCTGATCCAAAATCACGTTGGCTGTTTCAGAAGAATCTTTTGCTTGCCGCTGTTTATTTTTTTCAAGCCATAGGTCGGCCACTTTCTTAAAATCTTCGTAACTAAAATTTTCTTCACTCATAGTTAAAAAGTTTATTCCTCCTTCTCGTCTTCATCTTCTTCGTACTCCTCTTCATCTTCGTCATATTTATAGTCAGCATAGTCTTTCCCGTGTTTTTCATACCACAGGCGTTCTTCTTCAATAGCCGCTTCCCTCTGTATCCTTTTCCGTTCTGCCATCTCTGCTTCTAGGCGTTCTTGCGCTAATTTCTCCTTCTCAATTCTTTCTTTCAAAAGCCTTTCTCGCTCTTGGGTTTCTTGCTCTACCCTCTCCCTCTCAAGTTTGATTAATCGCTGCTCGACTCGCCCACAGTAAAAATCCAAAGCCTTACCCGTCGCCGCTCCGGTAACTGTACCACCCACTAGAAATATAAGTCCGGTTCTCCAGCCTTCAATCGGGCCACCGCTCCATTGCAAACTTTTTTGATTGAACCACACCAGCACAGAGAAGACGGAAATTCCAACTACTGTATTGATGAGCGCAAAAATTCTTGGTGTCAACTCAGTCTGTCGCAGTATTAGCCACTGTCCCAGCCAGAGTATTACACCAAAAATCACCGCAGCGATCGCGCTCATCACAGCATTATCTGGATATTTAAACGGATCTAGCGCCATATTAATAATTAATGGTATAAATATCAGCGCACAGAGCAAAAAGCCAATTAATAAGCCAGCAACACTTATCAGGCTCCAGTAGCGACCGAGATAACCAAGGCGGAATTCTAATATCCACTCTTGTACTGGCAGCATCGTGATGTAAAACGCGATTCCTGCACTGACTTAAATCTTGCATTGGCAGTTGTTTTACCTTTGTATTTAGCATATTTGGCATAGTAGGGTATCGGCCGAGATATATGCAAAATCGGACACGTCGTAAAGTTTGGTAAAGTTTATTCTCAAAAGCCTTGCTTTATGGTTATTTCAGCCTCGACCTTAACTTGACTATTCAAATGAAAACATTCCCTAAAAGGGTCATTTATGGGCAAGTGTTAAGGACAAAAAGGGGTAAAAGCTGCCTCTGAAAAATCACCACTCAACGCTGGCGATCGCTGCCCTCGACCATCAGTGAGAGGTTAAGATAATGGCACAATTGTCAAGAGGGTGCAGGAAAAGGCGATAAATCTAGCTTGGAGAATGGCTTTCGCAGATATTTAACCACACCTAAGTCTTGATTCTCTGGGGCAGCGAAGTACTTAATCG
>JBGTMK010000913.1:0-16115 GCA_041743605.1 Nostoc sp. | reverse complement strand
GATCATCGTCGCGCCGCGTTTTTTCAGGCTCCACAAATGGCGTCTCAGCATCGCGTCGGCCGCCCAATCCAGCGCCGGGGGGCGCATGCTTACGCCGACCAGCGCATCCGCCGCCCGTCCGCGGTAGAAGCGCACGCTATTGGCGTTGGTGCGGGTTTGAGCAATGTGAAAGCTTGGCTTTGTCGTTAAAAGTGCTGGTTACAATGTTGTTTTTTTGATTTTAGCAGCGATGCCTGCGGCGGGCTATGCCTACGCAGTTGTGGCTTTAGGAGTTTTTTGGTTTTGTGTACCTGAAACAAAACCAGGAGTCAATAGAAAGTCATCACGTCAAAAGGATATAGCAAAATAATGATTGTTTTCATGTACATCATCATTGGGCTGACTGATATAGGTTTCAGTTTAGGGTATCTACTTGATTTACGAATGAATCGATAGGCTCAATTATTATCTGCCCAAAGTCAAAAAAGAGCGTTAGTTGCAAAGATTTACAATTAGTAATTATTGTTTAATAACTGCCTTAAATAGTTTCACTATCTGCTTAACTGTCTTAACTGTCTTCTAATTATTCAATTTTCAATTTAACTATCGGTTTAAATGTCTTAACTGTCTTAACTGTCTTCTAATTGTTCAATGTTTAATTTAACTATCGGTTTAAATATTTGAGCCTACGGATTGCTTTTTTTCTATAACCATGAAAGATTTATGAAAACACCGTAATTTCCTAAAAATTAATTTACCATCATCATGAAATGAGTAATACAGCATAATTCAGGAGTCAGAATTCAGAATGGGCTACGCACCGCTGCGCTAACAGAAAAACAGGCTTTATACCTGTCTTTGAGACTTAGTTTGTGTACCTTACTAACTTGAAATCCGCTGTAACCCTCTCCTGTCACTCTCCGGGAGGGCGATCGCTAGAAGCCTCATGAGGCAATCAATACAAGCTATACTATTAGAAAAAATCGGTCTTGTATTTGTTATTAGAAAAGAATCGCGCGTAGGCGTAGCCCGTCGTAGACATCGCTTGCTATACAAAAGCTCTAGATTTTAGAAAAGGCAAATGTTTTCGGAGAGTGACAGAAGAGGGGTAACTTGTAAACTATTAAAAATGCCAAAAGTATGCTTTCCATATTCCAGCAATTTAGCACTAGCTTTGAGAGGCTTGGCAATACTAGGGGTGTTAGTCGCCTTCTACAACGGTAGTGCTGTAGCTCATATTTTCTCTGATGACGTTCTAGATGCTGACAATTCAAGCTTCAAACTTCAGAGTCAGAGACAGTCTGTTGACACAATTGAAAATCTAGACTTGGTAGAAACAGGCTACTTGATGAGTAGGTCTCGACTCTATCAGAAGCAGACAATAAAAACAGACTCATCAAAGTTCAATCAATTGACTTCTGCGCCAATTTTGTCTCAGAATCTTGATTACGAGTTGGAAAAGCCAATCCCTATTACTCCATCACAACTACCAAAACCTAGCCTTGAACTTCCTCGACAAACAATTTCTCCTTCTCAAGAACGTTTAGACCTTCCTCAAAGTATCATCGTTAGCAAATTCGATTTTGATGGGAATACAGCATTTAGTGACGAAAAGTTAAGGAAAGTTACTGAAAAATTCACCAAGCGATCGCTAACATTTGCCGAATTATTACAAGTTGAGCTTGCTATTACTGAACTCTACACTCAGGCCGGGTATCTCAATTGTGGTGCGGTGATTCCCTCTGGTCAAACTCTATCTCCACAGGGATCTGTCATCAAAGTTCAGATTATTGAAGGCGGTCTAGAAGAAACTGTGGTGACGGGTACAAGACGCTTGAACTCGAACTACATCCGCAGTAGATTAGCCTTAGCCACAGCAAAACCTCTCAATCAAAAGCGCTTGCTATCCGCTTTACAGCTATTGCAACTTAATCCTTTAATTGAGAATATCTCTGCCGAATTGTCGGCTGGGTCGCGTCCTGAATCAAGTTTACTGACAGTCAAGGTTATAGAAGCTGACTCCTTTAATACACAATTTTTTATAGATAATGGACGTGCGCCTAGTGTTGGTAGCTTACGACGGGGTGTCCGCATTAACCAAGGAAATTTACTCGGTTTTGGGGATGCTTTGAATCTGGAATATATCAATACTGATGGTAGTAATGCCTTTGATGGACACTACAATATACCTATTAATCCTCGTAATGGCACAATTACCCTCAGAGGGGGATTGACAAATACTGAAATTATTGAGCCACCCTTTGACCGCATAGATATTATTGGTAATTCCAATTACTTCGAGTTAGGCTTTCGTCAACCTGTAGCTTTATCTCCTAACAGAGAATTGGCTGTAGGTTTATCCGCATTACGGCAAGAAAGCCAATCCAAACTTCTAGGTAGTGGTTTTCCTCTCTCCCCTGGCGCTAATGAACGGGGAGAAACTCGCATTTCCGTCTTACAATTCTTTCAAGAATATCAGCAGCGAAATTCACAAGCAGCCTTAGCTCTACGCTCTCAATTTAACCTTGGGTTAAATATCTTTAATGCTACTGTTAACAATGAAGCTCCTGATACTCGGTTTTTTTCTTGGCGGGGACAAGGACAATATGTGCGACTTTTAGCGCCACAGACCTTAGCGGTAATTCGTTCTGACCTGCAATTGTCAACCCGTGCGCTTGTACCGTTGGGGCAATTTGGACTGGGTGGTTGGCGTAGTGTTCGGGGTTATAGACAGGATGTTCTTTTGACGGATAACGGCTTTTTTGTATCAGCAGAAGTGCAATTACCAATACTGCGGATAGAAAAAGTAGGGGGAGTGTTGCAAGTAGTGCCGTTTATTGATTTTGGTATGGGTTGGAATAGTTCTGGCAATCCCGACCCCAATCCTAATACCTTGCTGGGGTTGGGATTGGGTTTACAGTGGCAAATGAGCGATCGCCTCAATGCTCGTCTTGATTACGGTCATCCATTGACAGATATTCAAAACAGAGGCCAGACTTTGCAGGAGGACGGTTTTTATTTTTCCATAGTAGCCAACCCTCTCTAAAAATCTTTTGTCACAAAATCTTTAATTAGCAAAGGTCTAGGACTGAAAACTTATGCAGCAAAATCAGCGATCGCTTCCATATATGACTTTACCTGTATCTATCGGGGTCAGTCTCATTTTGGCTATGTTATCTTGTATTGCTCCTTGGCGATCGGTCAAAGCCCAAATTACACCAGACACAACTCTAGGAAATAATAATTCAGTTGTAGTACCAGACAATCTTAACGGCAATCCTATCGACCGAATTAATGGAGGAGCAATTCAAGGCAGCAACCTATTCCACAGCTTTCGGGAATTTAATGTTGGTGAAGGAGCAAGAGCCTATTTTACTAATCCTGGCGGAATTAACAATATTTTGACGCGGGTAACAGGGAATCAAGCCTCGAATATTCTAGGTACTTTAGGAGTCTTGGGTAATGCCAACCTATTTCTGATTAATCCGCAAGGAATTGTCTTTGGCCCCAATGCCCGTTTAGATATGGGAGGATCATTTGTAGCTTCCAGTGCAGATAGTATATTGTTTGATAATGGGTTTGAGTTTAGCGCCACGAACCCACAAACACCACTGTTAACAGTCAATATTCCTGTAGCATTGCAATTGAGGCAAAATCCGGCAAGCATTGTCAATCAATCAACTGCTGTTCTAGCATTGCTACCCGGAAATACCCTGGGACTGATAGGTGGAAATGTTGTGCTTGATGGTAGCAGCTTGCAGTTATCAGGCGGTCGCATTGAGTTAGGCGGATTAACTGGTGCGGGAACAGTTGGTCTAAATATTCAGGAGTCCCAAGGATTTCCAACGCTGACTTCTTTGAGTTTTCCTAATGGTGTGGAACGGGCTGATATATCTTTGTCTAAAGAAGCAGTAGTGAATGTTGCGGCTGGCGGTGGCGGTAGTATCGTACTCAACGGTCGTAATGTAAATATTGTTGAAGGAAGTCGGTTATTAGCTGGAATCAGCCCAGGTTTAGGTTCACTTGGAACTCAGGCGGGAAACATTGAAATTTATGCCACTGGGAGAGTAGTTTTTGATGGAGTATCAAACAGCATCATCAGTGGCGCATTTAATCAAGTGGGAGAAAACGCCGTAGGCGATTCTGGTGGTATTGAAATTAATGGGCGTAGCGTTGAAGTGATTAATGGCGCTCAACTTAGTGCTACGACTCTAGGAAAGGGAGATTCAGGTTTAATCCGTGTAACAGCCACCGATAAAGTAGTTTTTGATGGGCAATCTCCTCTAGGATTTCGGAGTTCTGCAATTAGTCAAGTTTTTACTGGTGCTGAAGGCAATTCAGGGGGAATTGAGATTAAGGCTGGTAGTGTTGAGATTATCAATGGTGCTTTGTTAGATACCAATGCTTTAGGTAAGGGTGATTCTGGGACAATCCGAATTAATGCCCGTAACCAGGTGCTGTTTGACGGACAATCCCCTTTTGGATTCTTAAGTGCTGCATTTAGCCAAGTGAAAGAGGGTGCAGAAGGTAATTCAGGCGGGATTGTTATTAGTGGAGATACGGTTAGGGTGACTAATGGCGCTCAACTGAGCGCTACAACGCTAGGAAAGGGAGATTCGGGTTTAATCCGCATAACTGGTACTGACAAAGTAGTTTTTGATGGGCAGTCTCCTTCCGGTTCTCTGAGTACAGCAATTAGTCAAGTTTTGACTGGCGCACAAGGCAATTCGGCTGGGATCGAGATTAACGCAGATGCAGTGATAATAACTAATGGGGCTTTTCTAAATGCCAGTACACTAGGAAAGGGCAACGCTGGTGCAATTCGGATTACTGGCCGTGAACAGGTAGTTTTTGATGGCGAATCGAGTAATGGTAACGGCAGTGCAGCAATTAGCCAAGTGACTTCTCAAGGGGTAGGTAACTCAGGAGGAATCGAGATTAACGCCGGGACACTTGCGGTAACTAAAGGCGCTCAACTAACTACTACTACCCTTGGAACAGGAAATTCGGGCATTATCCAAATAACTGCTACTAACGGTATCATCTTTGATGGGGAATCGAGAAATGCTTCCCGCACTTCTGCGGCTATTAGCCAAGTGGCAGAAAACGCTACTGGTAATTCAGAGGGTATTAAGATTAACACAAGTACGCTGACACTCACCAATGGCTCTCTACTAGATACCAGCACACTAGGCAAGGGCAATGCTGGTAGGATTGAAATCAATGCTCGTGGGAGAGTGGTTTTTGATGGCGAATCAAGCAGAGGAATTGGCAGTTCTGCAAATAGTCAAGTAGCTACTGGCTCTGAGGGGCAAGCAGGAGGTATTGAAATTAATGCGGATAGCCTTGAGGTGAGTAGAGGCGCTCAATTGAATACCACAACTTTAGGTAAGGGAAATTCCGGTGCAATTCAAATAACTGCTACTAATGGTGTGGTCTTTGACGGGACATCTAGCAATGGTTTCCGTAGTTCTGCCGCAAATAGTGAAGTGAAATTTGGCGCAGAAGGTGATTCGCAAGGACTGAAAATATCTACTTCTAGCTTGAGGATCACCAATAGTGCTTTTCTCAGTGCCAATACTAACGGCCAGGGCTTTGCTGGTAACATTGAAGTTACGGCTAATACTATTGAACTCTCCAGAGCCGGACAAATCCGCACTAACACTTCGGCTAGTTCCGAAGCAGGAAATATCACACTCAACGCACAAAATCACATTTCTCTGACTGACTTCAACACCGCAGTATTAGCTCAGACTGAAAACACGTCTACCAGCACTGGCGGTAATATCTTCGTGATTGGCTCTCCTCGAAATGTCTTAATTCAAAATGGTGCGGAACTCTCTGTTAATAGCAGAGGAAGCGGTGCAGGAGGGGATATATCTATACAAGCCAACTCTTTGACTTTAACTCAAGGAGAAATCTCAGCCGAAACTGCCAAAGAAAGAGGTGGCAATATTCGTTTACAGATAGCAGACTTATTATTGATGCAAAGGGATAGCAGAGTTACTACCAATGCAGGTACTCAGAGCCAACCAGAGGCAATTGGTTCTGGCGGTAATATTGGCATCAATACTCAATTTTTAGTTGCCAGACCCTCACAACCAAGTGGTAGTGATATAACCGCCAATGCAACATATGGTGATGGTGGTCGTGTAAATATTACAGCTACTGGGATCTTTGGCATTGAATTTCGCGATCAGCCCCAAGCTTTGTTAAATGACATCACCGCTAGTTCAGAATTTGGCGGAAATCCAGGGGTAGTGAATATTAATCAACCGATTGATCCCAGCCAAAATTTAGTTGAATTACCCACAACTGTGATTGATCCTAATGACCAAATTGCCCAAAACCCCTGTAGTCAGGGTGTTGGTAGTGAATTTTCTATTACAGGACGTGGTGGCTTACCTCCTAGCCCCAATGAAGACTTGAGCCGAGAAGCTACTCAGGTTGGTTTAGTAGAACCAGTATCAACAGTCGGTGGGGTAAAACTACAGCCAAACATCTCTTCTACTCATGATTCACCATCTCGAAGCTCGAATCAGATTGTTCCGGCTCAAGGATGGGTATTTAACAATCAAGGTGAGGTCGTCCTTACTGCCTACAATCCTCAGATTTTGCCAATTCATCGCCCACCTAAAAGTTTAGGTAGGGCTTGCTGAAAAAAACTACACAAAACAAGATTATTTAACCATACAATAAACTGTACTTTACCTTACCCTTGTATTTTCTTTATAGAACTTAGCAAAATAATTTTCATTCTTCTTAGATAACTTTGTAACAAGAAGGTTTTATGCTTCAAGCTATTGATTAAGTTTTTAATGATAGTTGCATTAAAAAATTTAATTATAGGTGTTGTTTAAGATAGATGTAAGACAAAATTTTTCCTATCTCTACTATATGTAAAGTGATGACACAATAGTAACTGCATTAAGTATTTGTTAAACAGTAATACCATCAGGAGAGATAAGATGATGGCATATCCTTCTTGTGTCAGCCTACGAAAGCATTTGTCATTTCTGAATTCTAGAGCTTTTGTATCGCAAGCGATGTCTACGACGGTCTACGCCTACGCTTTTTTTCTAATAGTATATCTTGTATTGATTGCTTCATCAGGCTTCTAGCGATCACCCTCCCGGAAAGTGACAGAAGATGGTGTGAACAGGGCGAACGCATATAAGGTACAAGAATCCTTTAATTGCAAGGGTTTTAGCATTTCATGATTGAGGCTATTTTTCAACAGTATCTTTACGCAGTAAGGGTTTCAGGTTTTACGTGCCTTTGCCATGCATATGTGAAAATAATTGAGCGACTTGCCCCACCTATTTATTAGAGAAGACTATGAATTGTTTAAACTATTTTTTGAATTATTTTAAAATTTTAGAAACAATACCAACACCAGCAATAATTTGGTCAGAAAAAATATTATTAGATAATATAAAGCTTTTTAAATCAGCTTTAGAAAATCAAGAAACTGAAATTCGCTATGCAGTCAAAGCCTGTACCCTTAAATTTGTATTAGAAACTGTTATAGCAGAAGGATGCAGTGTTGATTGTCAGTCAGTTATGGAGGCTGAATTATCGCTGAAAGCTGGAATAGATTATCAAAAAATTACTTTAAATAGTCCTCGATTAACAAAAGAAGAGATTTCATGGGCGAAGGTAATATACTTTGGGTAGGTTTATCAGGAGCTTACACTTGGTCGCTGGCTCAAAGTTTTTATGACTATATTCCCTCTGCTTGGTGGCTTGATAAACAAGGGTCTATCAAACAAATTATAAGCAGGGAAAACAATAAAAAAATAGCTTTTTATATTAATGGTTTTGAAAATAATATTACTTAGTCTACTACTTCATGCTATTGATGATGAGGAAAAATTATGTCTGAATAATTAATATTCTAAAAGTCTAATTCTATTGTTTTATATTCTACAAACAATACAATATTTAATTTACTAAAAACTTTACCTAACTTTAACGCTGTGCTGACAAATCAGTTACTAAACCAAAATCTTGTAAAACGCAAGCCTGTAGTTGATGCTTGTGTAATAGCCTATACTTTTTGTGGATATTTTCTAGGCTTGTATTTAATTTTATTAAATCAAATACAGGCAAATTTGTTAGGAGTAATAGTTATCACTCATACTAGTATTTGGGCTGCGCTGTTAACTCATGAGTTTATACATGAAACTATTTTTGATAAACATAGTATGAATTCTTTGTTTGGTGTACTGACTACACTAATTACTGGTGCGTGGTATGTTTCTTTTGATCTGCTTAGAAAGCAGCATTTAAAACATCACTGTAATAAAGTAGGATACGACACCTTCTGCATTACCTCTTGGGTGTTGAGTTTGCCAACTAGTATTAGGGCAGTCATAACAACATTAGAATTATTTTACATTCCTGTTATTAGCTTTCTATCAAGATTCCGAGCTTTATTTTTACCTTTTATCCGTCCACAATACAGACATATGCGTTTGCAGATAGTTATTTTTTTAATAGTCAATACTATCTTTTATAGCGCTTTGTATTTAATCAATAGCTGGAGCATTTTATATATTATTTTAGCTCATATCGCAATGCTCAATATCTTAAGATTGTATGATTGCTATCATCACACATTCAAAGTTATACCTTTGAATAGCTCAATACCAAGATTATCTAGTGAATATGAACAAGAGAACACCTATTCCTCACTTTTCAGCCGTAGATACTATTGGACAAATTGGTTATTTCTTAATTATGGTTATCACAATGCACATCATTACAGACCTGACATACCTTGGTATCAACTCTCCTATTTAGATAAAGCAATGTATCCTTCATCTCAAGCACATTGTATTTTGTTTCCTGATTTATTTATCTAGTATCATCGCAATAGAATCAATAGACTTTACAACGGTTTAGGATCTCCAATCGTCAAAGATGGAAAACTACAAATTGATAAGTATTGGGGAATTATAATGAATATTTCTTTTATCGTTTATGATGTGGAGTGATAGGGCGCTTCCAGGGGGTGAAAATAGTAGTTTGATGACAAACTTGACAATAATAAATAAATATGTGTGAAAAACACCGCAGACGGCGATCGCTCACAGCCAGAATTAGCCGTCACAAATCAATTTATTTCCCCATCCCCAAACAATATCCTCCTCAGGTGCGATCGCTGATTCTCGCAGTTATGTTATTTTTTCTGTCTGTGGGAGGTGTATTACTCACTACCCAAGTATGGGCAGTAACGCCGACTGTGCAAACTCAACCAGAGCCTTTGCAGTTGGTACAACAAGGCAAAGCACTTTACCAAAACGGACAATTTGCACAAGCCTTAACTGTTTGGGAACAGGCGGCGGCGGCTTTTGCTGGGCGAGGGGATCAACTTAACCAAGCGATGGCGTTGAGCAATCTTGCCCTGACATCTCAACAACTCAAAAGATGGGATCAAGCCAAAACAGCGATCGCCAATAGCTTAAATATCCTGCAAACACAGCCAAAAACCCTAGAGCGATCGCAAATCCTCAGTTCCACCTTAGACATCCAAGGACAGTTGCAACTAGCCCTGGGAGAATCAGCCGCCGCCCTCGCAACTTGGCAACAAGCGGCGGAAATTTATCGAAATCTCGGTAATCAAAATGGTGCAATTAGAAGTGAAATCAACCAAGCTCAAGCTATGCAAGATTTGGGTCTTTACCCCAGAGCTTGCAAGACTTTACTCAAAACTTTAGAGCTTGATCATCAAAACTGCCAGATTACAAAAGAACAATTGCCAACACTCAAGAGAAATTCCTCATCTTTACAAATTTTGGCTTTGCGTAGTCTCGGCAATGTTTTGCGATTTGTCAGTCAACTGGAACAATCGCAGATGGTGTTATTCTCAGCTGAGCAATTAGCTCAACAATCAGGAGATACGCAAAACTTGGCTGCTACTTATTTAAGTTTAGGCAATACAGCACGAGCCTTGGCTAATAGGAAAATGCAGTTAGAAAAGCCCAGCCGAACGACGCTCACACAATCTCTAAACTGTACTCAAGCAGAGAGTACAGCTAATGCTGCCCAACTATATCAGCAAGCTGCTAGTTGCTATCGACAGGCCGAATTATCTATTTCCCCAGAAATTAAGCAACAAGCACAATTAAATCGCTTCAGCCTCTTGGTACAAGCTCAACAATTGTCTGAAGTACCAACGCTGCTGGCTGAGATTAAAAACAGCCTCAATGACTTATCACCTAGTCATGCAACTGTCTATGCTCAAATTAAATTTGTTCAAAGTTTGATGTGTCTGCAATCAGGACTCAGCAAAACTTCATCAAATGCTTTATCTCCAGTTCTGCAACTATGTAGTTTTGTCAACAATCTACCTATAAGCCCTGGTGTGAAAAGTCTGGAATCCTCACAAATTCCCTCATGGTTAGAAATTGAGCAAATTTTACAAACTGCCCTTGACCAAGCTCAACAATTAGTAGACCAGCAAGCAATAGCTGATGTGCATGGTTATCTTGGGGGAGTTTACCAGCAAATGGGTAAATTGGCACAAGCACAACAATTAACTGAACAAGCTTTGCAGCAGAAATCTGCTTTGAATAATTCTGGTATCACTTATCTTTGGCAATGGCAACTGGGACGGATTTACCAAAGCCAACAAAACCAAAAACGCGCATTGTTAGCCTACAATTTAGCCTATGAAAGTCTTCAGTCTTTGCGTCAGGATTTGGTAGGTATTAACCCAGAAATTCAATTTACTTTTCGTGACAGTGTAGAACCAGTTTATCGAGAGTTGGTGAATTTGCTCTTACAAGCTCCCAGTTCTCAACAGACACAGCCAAACGAGATTAGCCAAGAGAATCTGCAAAAAGCCCGCGATGTGATAGAAGCACTGCAACTAGCAGAACTGACTAACTTTTTTCGGGAAGCTTGCGTCACTAGCCAACCGCAACCAATCGAGAAATTTGACCAAGATGCTGCTGTCATTTATTCAGTAATTTTACCCGATCGCCTAGCTGTGATTTTGTCTCGACCACAACAGCCCTTGAAGTACTATCCCGTACCTCTAGCTGCTGACTCTCAGCCAGGGGAACCTGGGCAGGTCGAACGGGTATTTGAGGATATGTTTACAGGCTTAAACCCCTATATTTCTGATCCCCAAACAATACGAGCAAGAGAAATTCTTTACGACTGGTTAATCCGTCCAGTGGAAGCAGAACTGGAAAAAGACAAAGTTAAAACTTTAGTGTTTGTACTAGATGGAGTGTTGCGGGGAGTACCGATGTCAGCACTTTATGATAGTCAACAAAAGAAGTATCTGATTGAAAAATATAATCTGGCTTTGAGTCCAGGGTTGCAGCTGTTGTATTCACAGTCACTTTCCCCAAATAGATTACAAACCTTAGCAGGAGGCTTGGCTGAAGCTAGACAAGGGTTTTCCAAACTGCCGGGAGTAGAACAGGAAGTACGAGAGATTGCGGAGATAGTTCCTACAGAAATTCTCTTAAACCAAAAATTTAACCGCAAACTCCTAAAAACTCAAATCAATAATGTACCTTTCTCTATCGTTCACTTGGCGACCCATGGTCAATTTTCTTCTCAGGTGGAAAATACCTTTTTGTTAACCTGGGATGGTCGGATTAATGTTAAAGAATTAGGTGAATTACTGCAAGCACGCGATCGCCCTGATCGAAGTCCGTTAGAATTGCTGATTTTAAGCGCTTGCCAAACCGCAGCCGGTGATCAGCGAGCGGTTTTAGGATTAGCAGGGGTGGCGGTGCGTTCCGGGGCACGTAGTACATTAGCCACACTTTGGGCAGTACAAGATCAATCTACAGCCCAACTGATGAACCAGTTCTATTCGCAATTAAAACAACCAGGAATCACCAAAGCAGAGGCAATCCGCAAAGCTCAACTGTTTTTGTTGCGATCGCCAAAGTATAATCATCCTTACTACTGGGCGGCATTTGTCTTAGTAGGTAATTGGTTGTAGCCAGTAGTTCGTTAGATTTTCGTAATTGAAAAAGAGGCAGGGGAGCAGGGAGCGGGGGGCAGGGGAGATGGAACAGGAAGGGGGATTCGACCCCACCTGAACGAGAGCCACTTAATAGAAGTGGGGGACTCAGACTAGGCTGTTGACTCTGTACCCTTTAGCCCACAATACTTCATGCAAAATCTGTGTCTTGTTTTTTGGTGTAAAGCTGGCTATGGTAGCCAGCTTTGTACCGGGGAGAACTACACAAATAATTTTTCGGAAAATTAGCGAAAAACCAACAAAATCAACACACTAGACTCAGACCCATGTTCCGCTCTGCTCCACAGCAGAGGAAAGGGGTTATTTCTCCCTGCTCCCTGCTCCCTGCTCCCTGCTCCCTGCCCCCTTCCCCCTGCCTCTTCGTTGACTATGAAGAATGTGTATCTCTAATTTTAGAGATACGTGATGTTACTTACAAATGACTCATGTTAAATAATCAACAGTTGATTTACTTAATTAGTTTAGGGTTTTTGCTGGGAATGCAGCCAGCAATGGCTCAATCAACTGCAAGCCGACCAACGCCAACTAATCGCTCACAACCCCAACAGGTAATATTTCAACCACCACCAAATGAGGGTCGGCCTAAATCTACATCATCAGCAGGGTCACGCGGTGATTGGCAATGCTCTCAAGATGCAACATCAACAACTTTAACCAATCAAACACCAATGATGACTCTTGCTCCTACTGATAGCAATTATGGGTTGACCACAGCAGGGCATCCGACATTTTTAGTGTATCTGCCACAAACATCTGCCGAGCAAGTCATCTTAACCTTGAAAACAGAAGATAATCAGTTTCATTCGCAAACTTTCATTCCTATTAAAGGTGAAGCCGCTATTGTCAGCATCAAACCAGGGGATAATACTCCCCCTTTACAGGTAGGGAAAAATTATCTGTGGGCTTTGGTGTTGGTATGTGGCGACAAGCCTAGTCCTAACGATCCAGTAATCACTTCCTGGGTAAGTCGTGTAACTTTCAGTCAACCCCAGAATCATCAGAGGACAGCTTTAAAGCAGGCAGATGTTTACAGTCAACAAGGAATTTGGTATGATGCCGTGCTTGCCTTGGCAGAAGTGAAAAATACTCAGCCTAGCAATCCAGCCATAGCAAATATCTGGACTAACTTTCTCAAGTCTGTGGGGTTAGAAGCGATCGCTACTCAACCTCTACAGTTGTAGAAGTAAACATCTGTTTTTCTCGCAATTGCTGTTCAATAAAAACCTGATTTTCTAAACTTTCTGACTGTTTGAGGTATTCAATGGCGATCGCTCCAGCATGGGGGTACTGTTGGTACTTGTCTAAAAGTAGTGCCAAGGTACGATGAAATAACAGCCTTTCAAGTTGATTATTAGTGATCAGCATTAAGGTGATCGCTGATCCCAAAAAGACTAGTAGCGAGGGAATAAGGGGTAACCACCAGCCCAAACAAAAGGCTAGAAAGCTCATCCCCACTAGCCCACCACTAGCAAGGATGATACTGAGAGCGATCGCAATTGAAGACCGCAGCTGTCGGCTAATCAAGGCTCCTAATCCCGCCCACAGTAAAATCCACAGCCATTCTATCGGGTCTGGCCATACACGCAGCAAAGGTCTACCATCAATAGCGGCACTAATGATTTGACTGATAATGTTGGCATGAATAGTCACCCCAGGCATAGGCCGGGAAGGATTAAATAAACTACTGCTGTATGGTGTAGAAAATACATCTCTAATACTTTCAGCAGTCGTGCCAATGAGAATTAGGCGATCGCGTAAACTGTCTGGGGGAATGCGGCTTGCCAATACATCCCGCAAAGGGAAGGTGACAAAATTTTCCTGAATACCTCTAAAATTGAGCAAAATTTGATAACCTCCGGCATCTGCATGGGCATAGCCGCCGTCATTGCTCTCGAACCTTTCAAAGATGGCTTTTCCCCAACGCAGACGTTGGCTATCTGGGTCTATTATTTCTGGGTTGATTCCTTCCGGCTCCAGATAGTGCTGCGCCAACTTCAACGCCAAGCTGTGGCGCACTTCATTTTGGGAAAGGTCTACAGATAATAAAGCACGACGCACCTTTTCATCTGCATCTACTATCTGATCCGCAAAGCCGACTCTTGCAGGGTTGAGAGCGGGAGGAGGCCCAATGGTACTTATCTTATTTCCTATTACTTTTTCAATTCCATATAAGTTAGAAGTTGATTGGAAAATTTTGGCTAAGGTTTGATGTCCAGGTTCTACAGGTAAATCTCGATAAATATCTAAACCAATTGCTCTAGGTTTTTGGTCTTTAATCTTAGTAATAGCCTCAGCTAAAACCTGATCCGGGATAGGCCACTTGCCTATCTTGTTGATATCTTCTTCATCAATAGTGATAATGACTATCCGCTTGTCTGGTGACTCTGATACCCGCCAACGAAAAAACTGGTCAAGCAAATTCCACTCGTTACCCTGCAACAGTCCAGTAAAACGCAGCAGGAGCATAGGTGCAGTTAGACATATAGCAATTCTTGGTATCCAACTCCAGCCAATTCGCCGTTGCGAAACTTCTTGCTTGGCTTGTTGTCTAACCTGCATGAAAAGTTGATTGGCTTTTGCTAGTGTTTGCAGTGAGGTTTGGGTTTGGCGTTTGGCTAAGTCCTGACTAGCAGCTAAAAATTGATAATCCCAATTGCCAAGGCTTTTACCTAATGACCAAGTTAAAGCATCTTGTAAAGCTTGTCCTTGCAATAGACAGGATTCGTCTTGGCAAGCTGAGGCTGACCAAGCTGTGAGTGCTGCTGCATAAGGACGCAACTGTTCTAACTTATGCTCAACCCAACTGTGGTTAAATACAGCCTCGTAAATCCGATTATGTACCTTGAGCTTGCCTTGTCGTTCAACTACTAAACCCGACAACCGTAATTCGGTTTGTTCAGGAGTCCCATCGACCGGGATTTCTCCTTGATGTAGAATTTGTTGGTATAACTCTAATAATCTAGGTGTACGTTTTTCATTTCTGTACAAGATGCGATCGCGAATCGTCCTCAAATGTTCAGGTTCATCTTGAGATTCCCAATCCTCAATAATGTGTAACCTAAATACTTGTTCAACCGATAAAAATCGTTGAGCAATTGACTCTAATACTATCATTTGACATAGCTTTTGGGTTAAAAAAGGTTGCCCATTTGTCAATTCTAGGATTTCCATGAGTACCGCTTCAGGGTTACTGACTCTGTGTTTCAACCCATCTATTAATGGTTCCACTTCATCAGGCTGGAATCCTTGCAATTGAATTGCCTTGCCAATATTGAATGGTGTTCGGCTCTTATCTTGAATCAGTTCATTAGGATTTGCTACCCCCAATAGGGCAAAAGTCAAACGCCTATACTCATAACGAACTTGTCTTTGCTGAAAGCAGAATCTCATTAAAGCAAAAAAATCATCCAATGAGAAACTTTGGCTCAAAACTCGATCAATTTCATCAATAAAAATAACTATATTTTGCTGAACTTCCACTAACAGCACTTCTTGAATAAACTCGCTTAAACACTGCACTGATGACAGCAAATCCCTGCGCTCACGCCACCAAGTACGCCATTGAACTTTTGAGGTCAATTGGCAACTACTCACCAAAGATTGGACTATTCCCGCATACCATTTTTCTGGATTAATATCCTGTGTTCCCATCCCTGTCAAGTCAATAAAAACACAGATTATCCCTTCTGCTTGTAACCTTTGCATCGTCCGCACTCGTAAGCTAGATTTTCCCATTTGTCGGGAATTTAACACATAACAAAACTCACCTGCTTTTAATTCTGCATAGAGTTCAGAATCGGCTTTTCGTTTCACATAACTAGGAGCATTACTTGCAAGACTTCCTCCAATTTGATATTCAAAGTTTGACTGAGATCCTGTCATCAAGCCTATCCTTTACAACTTGTGGGGCTATAAAAAGAGCTAGGATGCAGATAGAATAAGCTTCATAGCCCTCTCTCCTTGCTGGTAGCAATTACGCTTATTAGGACTAATGTCAATAATTCAGTGACTAACTCATAATAATTTTCCATGAAATTAACCCAATTGCGGCCATAAAGACCAATATAAAAACTACTATGTCGTCGAACAGTCCTTAAGGATTCTGGTTCTTTGGTTACTTTTA
>JBGTMK010000912.1:0-6087 GCA_041743605.1 Nostoc sp. | reverse complement strand
ATCCCTACATGTACTTATTTACATTTATTGTACGCTCCTAGCTGTTGAATACTAGCAGCGACAAATAGACTTTCATAATATTCTTAAAAGTCCACCTATTTAGATCGAAAGTTGAAGATGGAGTGAAGATGGGCAGGGGAGAATGCCTTGTAGCTGTAATTTGGGAAATTAGTATAGAATTCTAACTCCTAACTTCCCACTCCCCACTCCCTATTAAAAGCAGCGTCTTGGCTAAGAAAGCATTAAAATACATTAAGTAAATTGCTCTTTTAACTTTGGTTGCTGCTAAGGCAAAGATAGTATATGACTGACGTTCCCGCAGTTCGCATTCGCAATTTTTGTATTATTGCTCACATCGACCACGGGAAATCAACCCTCGCCGATCGCTTGCTACAAGCTACTGGCACTGTTGAAGACCGGCAGATGAAGGAACAGTTTCTCGATAACATGGATCTAGAACGGGAGCGCGGCATTACCATTAAGCTGCAAGCTGCCCGGATGAACTACACAGCTAAGGATGGTCAGCAGTATGTGCTGAACCTGATTGATACTCCGGGACACGTCGATTTCTCTTATGAAGTCTCCCGCTCTCTTGTTGCTTGCGAAGGAGCGCTATTGGTAGTAGATGCTTCCCAAGGTGTGGAAGCGCAAACTTTGGCAAATGTATATTTAGCGTTAGAGAGTAACCTGGAAATTATTCCGGTTTTGAATAAAATTGATTTGCCTGGGGCAGAACCAGAACGGGTAATTAGCGAAATTGAAGAAATTATCGGTCTAGATTGCAGTGGTGCAATTCTGGCCTCTGCTAAAGAAGGAATTGGTATTGATGAGATTTTAGAAGCAGTTGTCGAGCGGATACCGCCACCACCCAATACCATAAATGAACGCTTACGAGCGTTAATTTTTGATAGTTATTACGATAGTTACCGGGGAGTAATTGTGTATTTCCGGGTGATGGATGGCACTTTGAAAAAAGGCGATCGCATCCATTTAATGGCATCCGGGAAAGAATTTGAAATTGATGAGTTAGGTGTCCTTTCTCCAACTCAAAAGCAAGTTGATGAACTCCACGCTGGGGAAGTAGGCTATTTGGGAGCGGCAATTAAAGCTGTAGCTGATGCACGGGTAGGAGACACAATTACCCTTAGTAAGGCGAAAGCGGAGTCACCCTTACCAGGCTACGCAGAAGCAAACCCAATGGTTTTTTGCGGGATGTTCCCCATTGATGCTGACCAATTTGAAGATTTGCGGGAAGCTTTGGAAAAGCTGGAACTCAACGATGCCGCGCTGCACTACGAACCAGAAACTTCGAGCGCGATGGGGTTTGGCTTCCGTTGTGGGTTCTTGGGTTTGCTGCACATGGAAATTGTGCAAGAACGTCTAGAGCGAGAATATAACCTAGATTTAATCATTACAGCCCCCTCAGTGGTTTATAAAGTGATCACCCTCAAAGGTGAGGAACTGTACATCGATAATCCTAGTCGCTTGCCTTCTCCCAACGATCGCGAAAGAATTGAAGAACCTTACGTCCAAGTCGAGATGATAACGCCGGAAACTTATGTCGGCGCTTTGATGGAGTTGTCACAAAATCGCCGTGGCATCTTCAAAGATATGAAATATCTCGCCCAAGGACGAACCACACTTACTTACGAACTACCCTTGGCGGAAGTTGTAACTGACTTTTTTGATCAAATGAAATCGCGATCGCGCGGTTATGCCAGTATGGAATATCACATCATCGGCTATCGTGAAAATCCTCTGGTGAAGCTGGATATTATGATTAACGGCGATCCTGTCGATTCCTTAGCGATGATTGTGCATCGAGATAAAGCTTACAACGTCGGGCGGGCAATGGCAGAAAAACTCAAGGAACTAATTCCCCGCCATCAATTCAAAGTACCAATTCAGGCATCTATTGGTAGTAAAGTTATTGCCAGCGAACACATCCCCGCCTTGCGGAAAGATGTGCTAGCCAAGTGCTACGGTGGTGACATCAGTCGGAAGAAGAAACTTTTACAGAAGCAAGCAAAAGGTAAAAAGCGGATGAAATCTGTAGGTACTGTAGATGTACCGCAGGAAGCCTTTATGGCAGTACTGCGCTTGGATCAAAACTAATAGAATTCAGGAGTTAGGAGCGGAGCCGGAGACGCTCCGCCTCCGGTCAGAATTCAGAATGAATGGGAGTGCAAGTGGCGGATAGTGCAGTGGTAGTAAGTACGTGATCGTCTGACTGTGACATTTTATATTCTTCCACCACAGTTTTCCTGTTCTGAATTCTGAATTCTGAATTCTTTAATTTTAAACAGGCTGTCAACAGCAGCTTCAAGTGCTTTCAAAAAGCCAGACTGACTCATTGTTGGCTCAACCATCCTTGAGTGTGCCTTTAGTGAAGGATTTCTAACAGCAAAATATACTTTATTGTAGAAATTCAAAACATCATGAGTCGCAAGCGGGGCCAAGAAAAACTCTCTGAGGCAGAACAAAAGTATCGCACTCTGGTAGAACAAATTCCGGGCGTTGTTTATATCTCACCAATAAATACCACTGTAAAAGAAGCTTATATTAGTCCGCAACTGCAACAATTATTAGGCATTGCTCCCGAAGATTGGAATCATGGTTTTTTGAATAGTTGGTTAGATTGCACTCATCCAGACGATCGCGATCGCTATTGCCAAGCTGTAAACGCTACGATTGCTACCGGAGAGCCTTTGAGGATTGAGTATCGGATGATTCGGCGCGATGGCAGAATAATTTGGGTACGAAATCAAGCTAATCTCGTTCTTGATGCCGATGGACAAACTCAGTTACTTCAGGGTTTAGTGCTTGATATTAGCGCTCGTAAACAAGTAGAAGCTGCACTGCAAGAGAGCGAAGCGCGTTCTCGTGCCATCCTCGAAGACCAAACGGAACTGATTGCTAGAGGCTTACCAGATGGCACTTTTACCTTTGTTAATGAAGCTTACTGTCGATTTTTTGGACTGGAGCGAGACAAAATTATCGGTCAGCACTACAAACCTGTTGTGTTTGAGGAAGACCAAGAACGTGTGTTTAGTTTGGTAAATTCCATCAGCTTAGAAAATCCCGTTATCACCATTGAAAATCGCGCCGTAGCTTGCCAAGGGGTGCGGTGGACGCAGTGGATTATTCGAGGGATATTTGATGACCAAGGTGCGATTGTAGAACTTCAATCTGTTGGACGAGATATTACTGATCGGAAACGGGTAGAACAAGCTCTAAGTGAAAATGAGCAAAAGTTTCGGGCGATTTTCAATCAAACCATTCAGTTTATCGGATTGCTTGAGCCGAATGGAATAGTATTAGAAGCGAACCAAACAGCACTAGACTTTGCTGGGATTAGTCGAGAAGAAGTGGTAGGTAAGCCATTTTGGGAAGCAAAATGGTGGACAATTTCTTCAGAGACACAAGAGCAATTAAAAACTGCGATCGCATCTGCTGCTAATGGTGAATCTATTCGCTATGAAGTTGACGTTTTAGGTCGAGATTATCAAATTATCACGATTGATTTCTCACTACGTCCCATACTTGATCAAGCAAGGCGTGTGGCACTACTAATTTCAGAGGGACGAGATATTAGTGAATATAAAGCGGCGCTGCGCGAACGCCACAAAGCTGAAGAAGCATTGCGCTCAAGTCAAGACTTTTTACAAAAGGTTGCTAATACCGTACCGCATATTTTGTATTTGTTTGACCTCTTAAAAGGAACAAGCATTTATCTTAATGAGAAAAGTGTGACAGTTTTAGGCTACTCCCCAGAGGAAATCTGTAAAGCAGATCCGCAGTGGTTCATGAATTGCTTTCATCCAGACGACCGACATCTCTGCTATGACATACCAAGTCGCTTCGTCAATCTGCAAGACAATGAAGTTATTTCTACCGAATACCGATTTCGACACAAAAATGGGGAGTGGCGTTGGCTGATTACGCGAGAAGTCGTATTTGCCAGAGATGCTAAGGGTAGTCCGACGCAGATTCTTGGCTCGGTAGAAGACATCAACACTCGCAAACAAGCCGAAGCAATTCTGCGACAACAAGCAGAGGGAGAACGGCTAATTACTGAAGTAACTCAACAGATTCGGCAATCACTGAATTTGGATGAGGTTCTGAATACAACAGTCAACAGTATTCGCCAGTGTTTGGGTTCAGATTCCGTAGCTATCTACCAGTTAGAATCTGACGGAAGTGGCAATTTTGCGGCGGAGTCATTGGGTGATGACTACCCCCAGAGATTAGAACTGACAATGCATCCATTTTCGCTCAACCGAGATTTTAGCGACTATTACCAGGGATTACCTAAAGTCTTCCATGATATTCAGGAGTCTGATTTTTCAGCCGATCTTTTTAAGTTATTACAACTCTATCAAATTAAGGCTGCTATAATAGTGCCGATTTTGAATGGAGAGCATCTATGGGGTTTACTGATTGCTCACCAGTGTGCCGCCCCTCGTTACTGGCAAGCCTTTGAAGTTAATTTGTTGCAACAGTTAGCAAGTCAGGTAGCGATCGCTATTCATCAATCTGTACTCTACCAGCAAGTACAAGCTGCCAATGAAGAACTACAAAGATTAGCTACCCTAGATGGCTTGACTCAAATAGCCAATCGCCGCCGATTTGATGAGTATCTTGAGGGTGAATGGCAGCGACTCAAACGTGAACAAGTAGCATTATCTTTAATTTTGTTCGATGTCGATTTTTTTAAACTTTACAATGATACTTATGGCCATTTAGCAGGGGATGATTGTTTGCGGCAATTGGCAAGTGCCCTCAAAAATATTGTTAAGCGTCCAGCCGATTTAGTCGCCCGTTACGGTGGGGAAGAATTTGCTGTGATTCTGCCTAATACAGAGATTCAAGGAGCAATCTATCTAGCTGAAACTATTCGACAAGCAGTCCGTGACTTAGCTATTCCCCATGCTCAGTCTCGTGTGTGCGATCGCATTACCGTGAGTCTAGGCGTTGTCAGCATTGTGCCAAATTGCGAAATTTCGCCGCCAGACTTGATTAATGCAGCAGACAAAGCGCTGTATATAGGCAAACAGCAAGGGCGCGATCAAGTTCATGCTGTCTGTGACGTCACCCCTTCTTAAAGCCTGAATTACGAATTACGAATTACGAATTACCAAAATTACTGTTAAAAAATCTCAAAATTTTAGTAAAAGTACTCACTGCATTCGCCAGACTTGTATTTTTAGGTAAATGTAGTTATTTAGATATTTATAAAGTGTTGGGGAGTCTAGTAGATGAAGATACTCGTACTGAGTTGGGAGTTTCCACCAAGGATTGTTGGGGGAATTGCGCGTCATGTAGCGGAGTTGTACCCGGAACTAGTAAAGCTAGGGCATGAAGTCCATCTAATTACAGCGGAGTTTGGTCAAGCGTCGATGTATGAGGTGGTTGAGGGAGTACACATACATCGCGTACCAGTTGGACATAGTAACGATTTTTTCCACTGGGTAGTTAATCTCAACTTGAGTATGGGAGATCACGGTGGTAAGTTGATCTTGGAGGAAGGGCCATTTGATTTAATTCATGCCCATGATTGGTTAGTTGGAGATGCTGCGATCGCTCTCAAGCATAATTTTAAAATACCACTAATTGCGACAATTCACGCTACGGAATACGGGCGCTACAACGGTATTCACACAGACATTCAAGGCTATATAAATGGCAAAGAAACCTTGCTCGCTTACAATGCTTGGCGGATTATTGTTTGTAGCGACTATATGCGCCAAGAAATAGAACGAGCGCTACACAGTCCTTGGGGCAAAATCGATGTCATTTATAACGGTATCCGAGCCGAAAAGAAACAACATCACATAGATTTTCATGCTCTGGATTTTCGCCGCCAATTTGCCACAGACAATGAGAAAATCGTTTACTACCTCGGTCGCATGACCTACGAAAAAGGTGTACCTGTATTACTCAATGCTGCACCCAAAATCCTTTCGGAACTGGGAGGTAATGTTAAATTTGTCATCGTCGGTGGCGGCAATACTGACCATCTCAAGCGCCAAGCCTGGGATTTGGGAATTTGGCATCATTGCTATTTTACAGGCTTTCTCTCTGATG
>JBGTMK010000911.1:0-3776 GCA_041743605.1 Nostoc sp. | reverse complement strand
TTGAAATTGCCCCTTTTAGTCAAGATCAGATTGTTGCTTTTGCTCAGAAGTGGTTTACAGCAGTTACGAAAACGAACATACAGAATAAACAAGAACAGGCATTTGAGTTTATCCTGAAACTAAATTTGCCCGAAAATTTGCAATTTCAAAGACTTGCTGTCACTCCCTTGTTTTTGCATCTCGCCTGTTGGGTTTTTCATCACCAGAACAAATTTCCAACCCAAAAAGCTGCGTTTTATAAGCAGTGCTTAGACCTGCTTCTGGGCAAATGGGACGAAACTAAAGCAATTGAGCGGGATGAAATATACCAAGGTTTTTCATTACCACAAAAGTTGAAGTTGCTGAGTCAGGTTGCTAGCGCGACATTTGAGCAGGGTAATTACTTTTTTGAACAACGCATTGTTGAGCAATACATTAGGGACTATATCCGTTATTTGCCGAATGCTTCCACAGAACCAGAGGAATTGCAATTAGCTAGTGAAGGGGTACTACAGGCGATAGAGTTGCAACATGGATTACTAGCAGAACGAGTGCGGGGGATTTTCTCCTTCTCTTATTTGACATTTCAAGAATACCTGACTGCTCGACAAATCGTTGCCAATTATAATTTACAAGCATTAGAACAACCGTTACAACATCTGGTGAGTCATATTACTGAACCCCGGTGGCGTGAAATCTTTTTGTTAACGGTTGCCATGCTGCGGAGTGCAGATTTTCTGGTGCAGTTGATGAAGCAACAAATTGATGCGCTAGTGGCTCAAGATCCATATTTGCAAGAATTTTTAACTTGGGCAAGCCAAAAGTCCCTTGCCCCTCCCCCCAAGCCTGCTGCTATTCGCGCGTTTTACCTTGCCCTAGCTAAGACTCCTCACCTTACCCCGCACTTTGCTCTTGCCTGCATCCTTGATCAAGGTATTTTTTTGGATGCGGCATTAGATAATCTAGTAATAGAATGCACTATTGACTGCAAATCTAATTTTGCTGATGCCCTAGCCTGTAACGATGCTCTGAGTAATCTAAGCGCGATTGTTCAAGATGCTGCCTTACATCAAGCTTTACAACAACTTAAAGACCTACTGCCTGATCCAGAACAAAGTAAAGAAAGGTTTCAGACATGGTGGCAAACAAGTTACTCTGTCTGGATGGAGCGGTTAAAGGCTATGCTCGCCAAGCATCGAAACATTCAGCATCACTGGCACTTCAGTCCTAAGCAACAGCAAGTATTGCAACAATATTATGATGCCAATCAGTTGCTTATCGATTGCCTTAATAGCAACTGTGAGGTAACAAGCGTTGTGCGACAGGAGATTGAAGCTAGTTTGTTGTTGCCGATAAAAGAACTCTCTGAGCGAGAATGGCAAGGATTGTGATCGGGCAGGGAGCAGGGGGCAGGGGGCAGGGAAAGTCGTTTTGAAAGAGTGAAATTGGATAACTTATTTTTTGGAGTTCCCTAAAAAACTTTTATTCACTAAGAAAAGGTATCTATGCTTAGACAGGACATTATTGTTATTGGTACTTCGGCAGGCGGACTCAAAGCGCTGGGTGCAATCTTAGGCACTCTGCCTGCTGACATTGATGCTGTCTTCTTCATTGTTCAGCACCTCGCAGCAGATAAGCCTAGCATTCTCCCCCAAATTCTTACAGATGTAGGCTCTCTCCCAGCATCTCACCCGGTAGATGGAGAGTCAATTCAAACCGGGCGAATCTATGTCGCACCGCCCGATTATCACCTGTTGGTCAATCAAGGCTCGATGCGTGTCGTGCGCGGGCCTCAAGAAAACCGCTTTCGCCCCGCGATCGATGCGTTATTTCGTTCAGCCGCCCGCGCTTATGGTACAAGGGTGGTAGGTGTGGTACTTACTGGCTATCTTGATGACGGCACGGTGGGGTTGCAGGCAATCAAGAAACGGGGCGGAGTAGCGATCGTTCAAGACCCAAACGAAGCAGAATACCCCGGCATGGCCAAGAGCGCCCTGCGGTATGTGAATGTCGATTACTGCCTGCCGCTTGCAGAAATCCCAGACCTACTAGTGGAGTTATCAAAGGAACCCGCCGCCCAGGAGGAGACATACCCCGTGACCGAAGAGATCGAAATTGAATCCAAGATTGCTGAACAGCAGATGAATACCCAGGAGTTTTTAAAGAATGTAGAAGCGATCGGGACTAGAACGACTTACACCTGCCCTGAATGCAACGGCAGCATTTGGCAAATTGGCAAAGAACAGCCGCTACGGTTTCGCTGTCACATAGGGCATTCCTTTACAGCTAATGTGTTCCTGGCAGAGCAAACTCAGAATCTCGAAAATGCGCTGTGGTCGGCTGTGCGGGTAATGGAAGAAAAGGTTACATTCTCCCGTCAAATGGCAGAACAGATGAGAAACTCCAATTTAACTAGTGCCGCAACAAAATTTGAGGATCATGCAATGAATTTGGATAAAGAGGTGTCCTTAGTTCGAGGCATAATTCTCAATGGCTTTGCCACGAAACGAACTATTGCAGCAATAGAGGAAGATCGCGCTGAGTGCTGAGTGCTGTTAGCGGAAGCGGGGCGTTTGGCCCGTGCTGAGTAAAAAAAAACCGTTTAATTCAAGGTTTTGAGCAACCAACACTGTCCTAACCTATTTAAAAAGTAAAAAGTAAAAAGATAATCCCCATAATTGAAGAAGGCAGGAGGCAGAAGGAGCAAGTCAGAAGGAGATTCAAACCCCTCCTGACTTGGAGCCACTGAACTTCGTTTTAGTTCATTTCACTGCAATGACTCTAGCTACAGAGATTTCTGCTGGTTCCATGAGAACTTGGACAGGTGTAGATGAGCCTTTCAACCACAGCAGCACTGCGGGAGCTACACCCAGTAACAAGCCTAGTAACACGGGTACAAAGAATCCAGCTGTTAAGCTCATGACTGTAGCGAAACCAAAATTACTTAAATAAACTGCAAAAGGTATATTAAGTTGCGATCGCTCCCAGTTAATTGGATTATTTCTCCACAACAGTGCAGTCACAGTCATAAATACTGAGCTAGTACCCAGCCACCCCGCAAAGTTTTGGTAAGGCATTCCAAAGAAGGGGCCTAGTTGTTGCCAATACCAAAAGGGTAGAGAAGTTTGACTCATTGCCGGATCGAGAACAAAATCCCAGGAGGTTAGTAACAAAGCACCCAAAGCGGTAAGCGAAGCCATGCCGTAGGCTTATCGCACTTATATGCCGCCACAAGTTGGTTTTTTTGTCCACTTCTAAACCTGCGCGTGCCAGTAGGTAAGAAACAAATCCCAAATAAAACCACGACAAGGGAATTGTAAATGGGACTAAACCCGCAATCTTATAACCTAAACCGCTTAGGTAACTATAATGGCCAAATGGAAAACCAGTACTGGTTCCTAGTAGTTCACTGACTAGAGAAATAAATACTGATGGCAACAGAAATGCCAAGGCGCGGCCTAAACCCAAAATCCGCATAGCATACAAGAAAACACCTGCTGCACCTAAAATCATATAAACTACACCGCCTCCTGCCATACTCCATTGGATGGCAGTTTGTCCAACCTTGGATAAGTTGAAAATTACTTGGGCATTAGGTACAACCAGTAGTATTCCTACCAATCCAAATACCGTTGACACGATATGACCAATAAGGCTTACGCGTTCAGCAATAACAAATTGTCTCATGATAATTCCTTAATAAGATATGACACGCGGCTACTCGGCTGCTAAAAGTTCCAAATGTTTAAGAACATATTTAGAAAGTCATTGAATGCAATCGAGCCTCAGTTGAGATT
>JBGTMK010000910.1:0-5086 GCA_041743605.1 Nostoc sp. | reverse complement strand
CAAAGAAGACCTAAAGGCGGGGGAAAAAAGACCTAACTTTTCACGTTATATGGAAAAGCCCACGAAAAACCTAATACCCTAAACCCCTTCCCGCATTGGGAAGGGGAAAATTCAAAGTATGTTTCCTAGAAGGAAGAGATTTAGAAAGAGGTTTTCCAGATAGCATAAAAAGTCAGAAAGAAGATGGGGAAACGCGGGGGTGAGGGGAAATAACTCTCCGTGTCTCCGTATCCCCCCGTCCCCGCGTCCTTTAATCAAGCGCCCAGCACATTGGTGAACTATGTCACAAACTCCCGATGCCCCATCATCTTCCTCAACTCTCCGGGCTATTGCCCAAACTTTTCGCCTTACAGGTTGGATTAGTTTTTGGATTCAGCTAGTACTAGGCGTTGTTTCTAGCATAATTGTGTTGCTATTTGCCATCTTTAATCAAAGAACTGGCAGTCCTAGTAATAATCCTGGGACTGGCTTTGGCGTATTTTTAGCAATTTGTGGATTGGTTGTTTTGGGTGGGGGGATTTATTTGGCTTACCGTTACACCAGAATTGGTAAGCAATTGGAATCCTCTAATCCCAGCAACCGCCCTCGGAAAAGCGAGACTGTGCAAGTATTACGCTTAGGGTTGTGGGTGAATTTAGGGGGAACGCTGGTGACTCTTTTAGGGGCGCAAGCGATCGTTGGAACACTGGTAGCAAGATCCATATCTCCTCAAGCCATAACTACCCAATTTTTTGACCCTACCCGAATTATTAGCGGTCTAGATATGCTTGTGGTACAGGCAAACACCAACACTGTCTCAGCGCATTTTGCAGGGCTTGTGGCGTCGCTTTGGTTACTGAATCGCATTAACCGACCTTAAACAGAGGAGTCGGAAGAAAAGGTAAAAGTCAAAATCAAGTAATTCTTTTGACTTCTTTTCCTCTATTTTTCAGAGGTTGTATGACGAATAATTTAAATATGTCCATTGTACTTTTCCGAAATTATCAAAGTACAGCGTGAAGACTAATACTAGTTACTTAATATTAACATCCGTCTACAGAGTGATAACGTAAAAATTCAGCACCCAGAAGTCAGAAGTCAGAATTTAAAAGGAATGCAGCATGATTAATGCATTTATGGATCAAATTTTCTCCTAATTCTCCTAATTATTTAACTATTCTGACTCCTGAATTCTTACGTGATAACAGAACCGTTATTAGGGTGAATTAATCTTTATTAGAGGTCTTACCATTATGAAACAACTAGAAATTTGGAAGTTTGGTATACAAGTACTTTTTAGTACATTGATGATTGGATTGTGTAGTTCCCTAATCTTTATGGAACGCGATAATAGCCAAAACCAAGCAGTGTATTGGAGTGGTTTATCAGGCGTACTTGCCTACTGGCTGCCCTCACCTGCAAACACTCAGGGGTCTGGAAAATCAGAGGAGTAATACCAAATTTTGGATTTTAAATTTTGGATTTTAAATTTTTCTAGCCCTGGCAAGATATTGGCAGGGCTAAATTTTTATGGTTGCTTTTCTGATCACGGCAAGCCAAAATCAGTATATGCTGATGTGTTGGCAGGTAGATAATAGGTTAAAAACTGAGAAAAATCTGTGCTGGATATCAAGCAAATACGGGAAAATCCGCAATTAGTTCAAGAACGATTGAATAGTCGTAGTGGTAAATACGACATCGAACCGATTTTACAGTTAGATCGGCAACAACGGGAGCTTGAAGGGACGCGTAGTCAACTCCAAGCCCGTAGCAACGAAATCGGTAAAATTGTCGGGCAGAAGATTAAATCTGGGATCAATCCTCAAGACCCAGAAATTCAAGCTTTGCGGGATGAGGGGAACTCTGTCAAAGCTACGTTGAGCCAACTGGAACCCCAAGAAAAAGAACTCAAAGCTGAAATTTCCCAACTTGTGTTGGCACTTCCCAACTTGCCAAGCGACTCTACACCCCTTGGAAAGAATGAGGAAGATAACGTAGAAGTACGCCGTTGGGGTGATGAGTACATTCCTCAAAATCCTAATATTCTCCCTCACTGGGAAATTGGCGAAAAGCTGGGTATTCTCAATGTTGAACGGGCTGTAAAAGTTGCCCAAAGTCGCTTTGTGACATTGATAGGCGCTGGTGCAGCATTGGAGAGGGCATTAATTCAATTTATGCTTAGTCTCCATACTCAAGCTGGGTATGTGGAAGTCAGCCCACCGCTGTTAGTGAATACTGAGTCTTTGACTGCGACCGGTCAGTTACCCAAGTTTGCTGAAGAAAGTTTTAAATGCGCTGATGATGACTTATGGCTGATTCCGACGGCGGAAGTTCCAGTTACAAATCTCTACCGGGGTGAAATTCTCGCTGCTGAAGATTTACCTATCTACCACTGTGCTTTTACTCCCTGTTTTCGCCGGGAAGCTGGTAGTTATGGGCGCGATATGCGGGGATTAATTCGCCTCCATCAATTTAATAAGGTGGAAATGGTGAAATTTGTCGAACCCAGTACGTCTTTTGATGAGCTGGAGAAATTGGTGGGGAATGCAGAAGCAATTTTACAGGCTTTGCGGTTGCCTTATCGAGTAGTAAATTTAAGTACTGGAGATTTGGGATTTGCCTCTACCAAAACTTATGATTTAGAGGTTTGGTTGCCTTCTTCTGGCAAATACCGCGAAATTTCTAGCTGTTCCAATATGATAGATTTTCAGGCGCGACGGGCTGATATTCGTTTCAAAGAGGCGGGGAAAAAAGGAACTCAGTTCGTACATACCCTCAATGGTTCTGGTTTGGCGGTGGGACGGACGATGGCAGCAATTTTGGAGAATTATCAACAACCTGATGGGACGGTGAAGATACCAGAAGTGTTGCAACCTTACTTGGGACGTGAAGTTTTATAGTTTGTCATTTGTCATTTGTCCTCTGTTATTTACCAATGACCAATGACTAATACCCAATACTCAATGCCCAATTAGAATGGAGATAACTATAGCTTAATATTTTCACTAATTTGCTCTATGTCAGTTTTAGCAGCGATCGCAGTCTTGGCTGTTTTGATCTTGGTACACGAGCTGGGACATTTTGTTGCAGCCCGTTCTCAAGGCATTCTCGTTAACCGTTTTTCTTTGGGTTTTGGCCCAGTTCTTTTAAAGTACCAAGGTTCACAAACCGAATATGCTGTCCGCGCCTTTCCCTTGGGCGGCTTTGTGGGCTTTCCCGATGATGACCCCGATAGCGATGTTCCACCCAATGACCCAAATCTGCTGCGTAACCGTCCAGTTTTAGACCGGGCGATCGTCATCAGTGCCGGAGTGATCGCAAATTTGATATTTGCCTACTTAGTGTTGGCTCTGCAATTGGGTATCGTTGGTATTCCCAAGGAATTAAACTATCAAGCTGGTGTTCTTGTACAGCCTGTTAATCAAGAATCTGTTGCCTATCAAGCAGGAATTCGGGAAGGAGATATTATTCTGGCTGTGAACGGTCAGGAACTCCCGGCTTCTGATCAGTCAACTCCTTTGCTGACAAAAGAGATTCAAACTCATCCCAATCAGCAAATCGAACTGAAAATTCTGCGTGAAAAACAACAACAAACTCTGAAATTAACACCAAAACTAGGAGCCGATGGCAAAGGTGTAGTTGGTGTGGCACTTAGTCCAAATGCTACAGCAATTTATCGCCGTCCTAATAGTCCTTTTGAAATTTTTGGTCTTGCTGCTAATAGATTTCAACAATTATTTGTTGGTACACTAAGCGGTTTTGGCCAGTTAATTACCAACTTTCAACAAACTGCTGGGCAAGTTTCTGGGCCAGTTAATATTGTCAAAATTGGTGCGAAATTAGCTGAAGACAATACTGTAAATCTGTTGTCTTTTGCGGCAATTATCAGCATTAACTTGGCTATTATCAATATTTTGCCTTTGCCAGCTTTGGATGGTGGACAACTAGCTTTTCTGCTGATTGAAGGTTTGCGCGGTAAGCCTGTGCCTAGCCGCATTCAAGAAGGTGTAATGCAAACAGGCTTGGTGTTACTCTTAGGCTTAGGAATTTTTCTGATCGTCAAAGAAACTACTCAATTAACTAGTCAATTGGAGTGGGTACAAAAATTATTCCAGTGAGTACTACGCGCAAATCGTTATCTAAAAAGCAGCGATCGCTAGAAATTTTAACTCGTCTGAAGCGTCTTTATCCAGATGCTACTTGCTCTTTAAACTACTCAACGCCAGTACAACTGTTGGTAGCAACGATTCTCTCGGCTCAGTGTACTGATGAGCGGGTAAATAAGGTGACACCAGCTTTATTTGGTAAGTTTCCTGATGCTGAGAGTTTAGCGATCGCTGACTTAGTAGAATTAGAAAGTTTGGTGCGTTCAACTGGGTTTTATCACAATAAAGCCAAGAACATTCAAGCCGCCTGTCGGATGATTGTCACTGACTTTAACTCTGTTGTTCCCAACCAAATGGAACAGTTGTTAAAGCTTCCAGGTGTGGCGCGGAAGACAGCAAATGTAGTCTTGGCTCATGCTTATGGCATTAATGCTGGCGTGACAGTAGATACTCACGTCAAGCGCCTGTGCGGACGTTTGGGTTTAACTGAAGCAAAAGACCCCGTTCGGATTGAGCAAGATTTAATGGGTTTATTGCCTCAGTCTGATTGGGAAAATTGGTCAATTCGGCTGATTTATCACGGTCGTGCTATTTGTAAAGCCCGCTCTCCCGTCTGCGTTGCTTGTGAGCTTGCCGATTTATGTCCTGCTGCAAATAAGCCAGTGGTTGTAGGATAAGCGACACAAGTAACGCCAGAATTGATGGAGAGACTGTAGAATGGAAAACGGTGTCTTTAAATAAGTTAGAGAATATATGGCTAAAAAGAGCATGATTGAGCGCGAGAAAAAGCGCACCAGGTTGATAGAAAAGTATGCTGACAAACGGGAAGCTCTTTTGGAAGAGTTCAGAAGTGCAGCATCTCCTTTGGATAAGCTAGAAATCCACAGAAAGATTCAACAGCTACCCCGGAATAGTGCGCCCACCCGCCACCGCAATCGTTGTTGGTTGACTGGTCGTTCTAGAGGTGTCTACCGCGATTTTGGACTGTCTCGGAATGTGCT
>JBGTMK010000909.1:0-1791 GCA_041743605.1 Nostoc sp. | reverse complement strand
AATGCCCAGTTTATTAATAGATGTGTTCCGGGTGTAAATATTCCCCAACATATTATTGATAGATTGGCAAAAGCCAAAGACCCTTTTGAGGAAGGGATAAAAATTGCCGCCGAGCAAGTGCAGATAGCGCGGCAATTGTGTCAGGGTGTCCACATGATGGCAGTAAAACGCGAAGATGCGATCGCACCAATTTTAGATTTGGCTGGGGTCGCTCCAGTTAATCAGTTGGTATCCAAGTAAATAAGATAATAAATCTTTTATGAAAGCAGATGGTTCCATCTGCTTTTTTAATCCTGAATCAGACGCGTCTACACGATTTTTGATAGACTTTTAATATCCAATTTTTGCTTCACTAAATCCAGGTGAAAACTGACAAAATATTTTATAGCTTATTTCAAGCTTTTCCTAGCATCTTTTTTGCAATAGTTGGCGATAATACTGTTGATGTAAACGCCTATAAATTTGTTTCAGTTGAAGTAAAAGAAAATGCTTTTAGGATTGATGGGGTATTTATCCCCACAAGTGAAACTACAAACCAGCCACTTTACTTTGTTGAAGTCCAGTTTCAATTAGACTCAACTTTTTATAGACGCTTCTTTGCTGAAATCTTCACTTACTTTCGTCAAAACGAATCAGTCAATTTTTGGCGTGCTGTGGTTATCTATCCCCAAAGGAGTTTAGATCCAAGCGATCGCTTACCGTATGAGTTGCTTCTAGACAGTTCGCAAGTGCAACGCATTTATCTAGATGAATTAGATACGGGGGAGAACTCACTGCAAGTTGCGATCGTTAAATTAATTATCGAAAGAGAAGAGACAGCCCTTGACAAAGGGAGGGAATTGATTTTACAAGCAAGGCAACAACTGGCAGATGAAGCTACCAGCAAACAAATTGTAGAATTGATTGAGACTATTCTGTTGTACAAATTTACCCGGTTAAGCCGAGAGGAGTTGGCAGAAATGTTAGGTATAGACGATGAATTCAAAAAAACAAGGATGTATCAATCAATCAAGGAAGACGGCTTAGAAGAAGGACGCCAAGAAGGACGCCAAGAAGCTAAGTTAGAAGCTATTCCCCGGTTGTTGGCATTGGGGTTGAGTGTGGAACAAGTGGCGGTGGCTCTCGATTTAACGGTGACGCAAGTACAGCAAATAACCGAGAATCAGTCTAGCTGATAGTGGCCGTTGTTTGCCTCTAATGTAATCAGCAAGTGCGATCGCTCCTTTTATGTTTAGTTTCACTAAACCAGAAGCGATCGCACTTAAAACCTGGGTTACATCTTACCGTGTTGCAGCACTTGTTGTAGATGTTGGCGGATCTCTTGTGCGTGTTCAATATCAGACTGCCGTAATTTTTGGAACAACTCTACACAAGGCTGAGAACCTACTTGTTCTGCATCTTTGATGTAGGTATCGTAAGCTTTAACGGCTTCAGCCTTATTATGCAACACGGTGACAAAATCATATTCCAGGTTGCTAATTGGTTCTTGAGACTGTCCGTTACCTGTATTTTTAGCCATTGTTTGAACCTCTTTTAGGATTTCTAATTAACTTTATACTCACCCTTAAAGAGCGATTCATCTTCCAAAAAGAGTATATTTCAATACGTCGGAAGTACCTTGCGAGAGTAGGTTATGTAAATTCGTAATTCGTAATTCGTAATTCGTAATTCGTAATGACGCTCTCTACGTTCGCGCAGCGTGTCGTAGACAGACGCTAAAAGCGAACGAATACTCGCTAACGTAATTCGTAATTAATAGCCGTCACTCTATAAATACGTCAGGAGATAGGA